>JACKFQ010000001.1:300000-452412 GCA_020632395.1 Candidatus Nomurabacteria bacterium
GGCAGGTGAAGGTTTCAGCGGGTAAGGCAAAAGGCGCTATGCTCGACATACCGAAGAAAACACGACCACTAACAAATCGTATGAAGACACAGATATTTGATATGCTCGAACGAGATATTAGCAACAGAACGGTACTAGATCTTTATGCGGGTTCCGGTTCATTTGGAATAGAGGCACTTTCCAGAGGAGCGAAGAGTTGCCTTTTTGTAGATGCTGGAAAACAAGCAATTAGTTGCATAGAGGGCAATATTCAAAAAACAGGTTTCCTACTCGAAGCAATTGTGGTAAAAGAGAAAGTAGAGGAGTTCGTAAAGAAAACTTTGTCTGCAGAGCAAACATATGAGGTGATCTTCATAGATCCTCCATACAAACTATATAATCGAAAAAGACGCTTTAAGATACTGGAGATGATCCAAAACTCTAGTAGATTACTTCCAGGTATCAAGAACCCGGGTTCTAAGAAATTCCCAGGTGTTCTCATATTAAAACATCCAAATCATTATCCGATAAGTGATTTTAGGGTTGAGGGGATACGACTCTTGGAAACCTATGAATTTGGTATGAATGCTATAACTCTGTTCGTTGTAGAGACGGAAAATTCAAAAAGATCACTAGGTGATTGAAATATATACCAACTCAATATAGAATATGGCCAAATGTACAGAATAAAAGGTACCAAAAAGAACAAAATTGACCGACTTGTCTACCCCACATGGATATAAAACAATCCATAGAATTTCCACGTAAATTATATTCAACACCATAATGGCATCGATTAAAGATGATCGCGAAGTATCGCATCTTGAAAAACTTAGACACACTGCTTCACATGTACTTGCACAAGCAGTTCTCAAATATTATCCAGATACAAAACTAGGTATAGGTCCAGCAATAGATGATGGCTTCTACTATGATTTTGAATTTTCGGAGCCTGTTACCGATGAGATCCTACCGAAATTGGAGAAAGAGATGAGACGAATAATCAAAAGGAATCTCTCACTCACACAGGAGTTTCGACCCCGAATAGGTGTTATTGAGCGATACAAGGGCCTTGAGCAAGAGTATAAGCTAGACCTACTGAATGATATCCCTGATGAAGAGCTCAGCTTCTTTATAACAGGTGATAACGAATTTCTAGATCTGTGTCGGGGACCTCACGTTAGCTCTACAGGTGAGATCGGTGCAGTGAAATTGCTACGGATCGCAGGAGCTTATTGGAGAGGTGATGAAAAGAAGAAAATGCTTACCAGGATATATGGTACTGCATTTGAGACAGAGGAGGAGTTAGAGGAGCAGTTGGAAAGATTGAAAATGGCTGAAGAGAGAAATCACCGTAAGCTAGGAAAACAGCTTGGCATATTTGCAAATATCAAGGAGATCGGACAAGGTTTACCAGTATGGCTTCCAAATGGATTTATCATCCGCAGAGAGCTAGAGGATTATATGTACGCATTAGAAAGAAGCTTTGGTTACGTTCATATTCTGACACCTCATATAAACAAAAAAGAACTCTTTGAGACTTCCGGACATCTTGAATTTTATAAAGAATCAATGTATCCCGGTATCAAGATAGAAGATGAAGAGTATTACCTAAAGCCGATGAATTGCCCGGCATGTATGATGGTATATAAGAACGAGATGCGAAGCTACAGGGATCTACCTCTGAAATTTGGCGAAATGGGTACGGTATATCGCTATGAACAATCAGGAGAATTGCAAGGCCTACAGAGGGTTCGTGGATTCACACAGAATGATGCCCATATATTCTGCTCTCCAGATCAGTTGGAAGAAGAATTTATGCAGGTAATGGAGATGCTGAAGATATTCTATGGGGAGATCGGCTTCGATAATTACAAATTCAGATTGTCACTCTCCGATCCAGATGATGAGAAATTTAAGCGATGCGGAACCAGAGAAGATTGGGAGAAGACAGAAGAAACCTTGAGAAAAGTGTTGGATAAACATGAGGTGAATTATTACGAGGCATTTGGGGAGGCTGCATTCTATGGTCCTAAATTAGATGTTCAAGCCATAAATATTTTTGGTAAGGAAGATACGATATCCACTATACAAGTGGACTTCAACTTACCCGAGAGATTTGAACTCGAGTACACTACAAATGACGGTGGTACAGCCAGACCATATGTCATCCATAGAGCACTTATCGGTTCATTTGAAAGATTCTTTGCTTTTCTTATCGAGCATTATGGGGGTGCATTTCCAACTTGGTTATCACCTGTACAAGTAAAGATCCTTCCGATCACAGACGATCATATCGAATATGGTCGTGAGCTAATGAATCAATTGAAGGGGGCTGGTATCCGAGTAGATCTTGATGACAGATCCGAAAAACTAGGATATAAGATCAGAGAGGCTGAAATGCAGAAGATCCCGTACATATTAGTGATCGGGGAGAAGGAGAAGCAAACAGGAACAGTTTCTGTTAGAGTGAGAGGAATGAAGGATCAAGGCCTCCATAAGGTCGTGGACTTCATCAACACAATAACCGAAGAAGCTAAGGGTAGGGTTATACAACCTTCTCTTGGCCATTCGGAAAAATAATTTTTCAATATTTCAGATGAGAGACTTTAGGAGAAATACACCATTTGTAAAAAAAGATGTCGGACCAAGGCGAAATCACCAGATACGAGTACCTGAGGTTCTACTGATTGATGATGAGAAGGGTAATCTCGGAATCGTGTCGATTCAAGAAGCATTAAGACTAGCAGAAATTGCGGGTAAAGACCTCGTCGAGGTTTCCCCACAAGCCAACCCACCTGTAGTCAAGATAATCGATTATTCCAAGTATGTATACGAACAGAAGAAGAAGCAGAAGAAATCGAAAGTGCTTGGGAAGGTCAAGGAAATGAAGGAATTTCGTTTTACCCCTGTAATTGCTGAGAACGACATAGCATTCAGGGTGCGCAGAGCAAAAGATTTTCTTGATAAAGGTCACAATGTTCGACTTACTATGTTCAGAAAGGGAAGATTCACACGAGAGCAAGCTGAAGCAAAATTTCGCGAAATATTGACTATGTTTGACGGTTATAGTAGTATCGAACCCGACAAGAAGATGGAAGGAAGAAAGATTTACATTACATTGAAATCTGATGGCACGACAGAAAAGCAGAAAAACAGCCCTAAAACGGATAAAGAAGACCAACCCAAAGGGGAATAGGGTAGCTAAGCTCGTCTATAAGCAGAGTGGTCAACACCATTTAAAGACGAACAAGAGCAAAAGAGCAAAAAGAAGGAAGAACTCAAGCAGACTTGTTGACTCGACAATTGTTAAAAGATATAAGAAAGTCGTTAGTGTTTAACGTTTTGAATTAAAAGAAATGAGAGTAAAGACAGGAATCACAAGAAGACGAAGACATAAGAAGATCCTCAAAGCCAACAAAGGTTACAGGATGTCAAAATCCAAACTTTATAAAGTTGGACATGAGGCATATATGCATGCCGGACAGTACTCATACAATGATAGAAAGAAGAGAAGGAATCAAGCACGCAAGGTCTGGATAGACAGAATGAATGCAGCAGCAAGAGAGAACGGTATGACATATAGCCAACTTATCCACAAACTTAGAACAGCAGACATACAGTTGAATAGAAAAATGCTTTCAGAGATTGCACTAGGACACTCAGAAGTGTTTAGTAAGATAGTAGCGTCCTTGTAAGATCTCTTACAATTGAGTGACTACAGGGGCCTTTTTTCCAGGCCCCTTTTTTATTAACATGTATTAAGTTATACACTAAACATATGGATATCAAAGACCCAAAACTTAAGAAGCTATACACAGAACTTGGATCAGATCTTACCAATGAACCGGATCCTACTGAATTAAAAGAAAAGTATCTTTCAAAGAACGGAGCACTCACCAATGCACTAAGATCGATATCAGAACTTGACCCGAAAGACCGAGCAGAATACGGAAAACAGGTAAATCTCATCAAAGCCTATTTAGAAGAGCGAATGGAACAATTAAGGACCGCTGGTTCAAAGATGATCTCAAGTCACGATTCACCACTTGATGTTACGGCGCCATTTGATATCAATGTTGAAGATAAAAAAAGCATCAATGTAAGATATGGTGTGGGTTCAAAACATCCTCTCACTCAAGAATTAGAGAATATTATCCAGATATACTATCAAATGGGTTTTGAGGTCGTAGAATCCAGACAGCTGGATAACGACTACAATATGTTCGAAGCATTGAACTTTCCTCCCGGACATCCCGCTAGAGATAATTGGGATACTTTTTGGACTGAAGAAGGATTGATCCCTCCTGCGCACACCTCCACCATGCAAAATCGTGTTCTCAGATCAAAAACACCCCCAATCAGAGCTGTCATACCAGGAAGATGCTTTAGGAACGAAGCCACTGATGCAAGTCATGAACACACACTACACCAAGTTGAAGGAGTATATGTTGATAAAGGTATCAGTCTTGGCGATATGATAGGCACTATCAAAACTTATCTTGAAGCATTCTTTGAGACAGAATTAGATGTAAAAGTACAGCCAGCATTTTTCCCATTCACAGAACCCGATCTAGAATACCTGATCAGCTGTCCGTTTTGTAACAAAACAGGATGTAACGTATGTGGACGTTCCGGTTGGATGGAAATAATGGGTTGTGGAATGATCCATCCAAATGTATTAAAGGAGGCAGGTATAGATCCAAATGAATATTCTGGGTTCGCTTGGGGTTTTGGCTTGGATCGGTTGGTCATGTTGAAGTATGGGATACAAGATATACGCTGGTTACATAGCGGTGATCTAAACTTCCTCAGTCAATTCAGAGGATAAAATATGATAAATTAGCAAGATATTGATATGAAAGTACCCTTGAAATGGATAAGAGAACTAACAGGTGTAGAGACAGACACCGATACATTGATCAGCAAGATCCGCTCACAATTAGGTGAGGTGGAAAGTGTCGAGGAGCTAGATGAGAAATACAGAAAGATCCTTTTAGCAAAGATCGACAAAGCCGAAGCACACCCTAACGCTGACACTTTGGGAGTGTTTCAGGTAGATATCGGATCAGGTAGCAGTATCCAAGTAGTAGCTGGTGACAAATCCCTCAAAGAAGGTGATAAAGTCGCATACATACCACCAGGCACTAAAGTCCCTTACAATCCTAGACCAGAACAACATGATGGAGTGGTTCAAGCTATAACCCTTCGAGGAGTGGAATCAAATGGTATGCTTGCATCAGAAAGGGAACTAGATCTCGGTCCAGACCATACAAAGGTTTTAGTCATACAAACTGATAGGTCAGCCGGCACTCCGATCTCAGAAGTATTAGAATTAGATGACACAGTTATCGATATAGAGAACAAGGCACTCACTAATCGTCAGGATTGCTTTGGCATAATCGGAATAGCAAGGGAAGTCTCAGGTATAGTAGGCAAGCCGTTCACATCCCCACAATGGTTTACAGAGCCTCAAACCACCCTAGATAAAGTCCTGACTGATTCAACTAACGATCTATCACTACATGTATCTAATGAAGCTGAAGCCCTATGCCAACGATACACAGCAATTGTCCTTAAAGATATCAAGGTTGCACCTTCACCGATCTGGCTAAAGGCAAAGCTCATCAAATCAGGATTAAGACCGATCAATAACGTAGTAGATATAACTAATTACATTATGATACTTCTCGGTCAACCACTACACGCTTTTGATTATGACAAACTTCGAAGCAAAGACCCAAATGCTAAAGATGGTGCATATATTACTGTCAGAACCGCGAGATCCGGTGAAAAGATCACAACGCTGGATGGACAGACTCATGATCTTTATGAGGATAACCTGCTTATATGTGATAGTACAAATCCCATCGCAGTTGCAGGGATAATGGGAGGTTCAGAAACAGAGATCGATGAAAATACTAAGAATATCGTAATCGAAAGCGCGAATTTTGATATGTACAATAATCGAAAATCCTCAATGCAATTGGGTATCTCAACCGACGCAGTCACTCGCTTCTCAAAAGGACTCGATCCAGAGGCTGCACTTGCCGGATTAGCTATGGCTATCGAAATGGTCATAGATCTGACAGGAGGAACACCAGCTTCAGAAGTTATCGATGTTTACCCGGGTAGAACATCCAAAAAACAAGACCAGATCCAAATTGATCTTTCCTATCTAAACAGCAGACTGGGTACATCACTCTCACGACAAGAAGTTATTGATACCTTATCTAATGTCGAGCTCACTTCTACCAAGACAGATCCCGGCTTACTGGTTCAGATACCTTCCTTCCGAAGAGACCTAAATATTGAAGAAGATATCCAAGAAGAGGTTGCCAGGCTACGTGGTTATGATCAAATTCCGATAACCTTACCTAAGAGATCATTACTCCCTGTTGATCAAAATCCTTTGGTCAGGTTAAAAACAAAGGTTAGAGATTCTCTTATCGATCTAGGATTAAACGAGGTACTTACATACAATTTTATATCTCTAAAAGATTTGGAGAGGCTCGATCTTCGACCTGAAAAAAGCTACAGACTAACAAACCCTCTATCACCAGAGTTGGAATTTATGAGGCCCTCTTTAGCACCTTCACTGCTTGACAAGGTGAAAAAGAATCTCTTGGGTACAAATAGTAGGGTAGGCTTATTTGAGATCAACAAAGCCCATCATAAGGATAATGTGGCCGAAGACGGACTTCCGATCGAACTTGAACTAATGGGAATTGTGATCGCTGATGAACAGTATGATCCTAAAATATCAGGTGCAGGATACTATCATCTGAAGGCATACTGGACCGAATTGCTTGCCAATCTCTCGATCTCAAACACCGACCTGATCTCACTTTCAAAAGTGGATATGAAATTGATACCAGAATGGTATAAAGATAATCTCGGATTATTTGACCAAAACGCATCAGCTGTGATCATACTCAGAACAGATGTAGGCGATAGATTTGTCGGCTTTCTAGGAGAATTGAATCCAACACTTGTAAAGAAACTCAAGCTACCTCGTACAACATTATATCTCGAGGTAGACCTGTTGCAATTGGTCGAATGGTATTCATCAGTATCAAAATACAATGAACCTTCGAGATTTCCATTCATTAGCTATGATCTATGTTTCATTCTTGACGCAGATGTTCCATACACAGCAGTTGAGGTTCCGATGAAAAAAGTACTTCATGAGGAAAATTTAAATTCCAAAATTGAAGCTGTAGATATCTATCGATCCGAAGACCAGAAAAAAGAAGGAATGAAGCAGATCACATTGAGAGTCAACCTGAACCACTCACAAAGAACGCTAACGAATGATGATGCGAAAGAAATTATCAAACGTATTGTGAGAGCTGTCAGAAGAGAAACCAATGCCACGGTAAAGGAGTAGCCTCCCTGGCATTTGAGACTGTAGAGTAATCAGCTTGATCTCTGGATCTTATCAAGGGAAACAGTACACTGATGGGCTACGTTACCTACACATCCTACATTGGGTATTTTGTATATTTTTGCATGCTTATCGTACATGGCATCCATTAAACACATTGCTCCCATTGCGTACATGTCTTACGTTGCCTATATGTCGTACGTTGCCTATATGTCGTACGTTGCGTATATGTCGCACATTGCGTACATGTCTTACGTTGCGTATATGTCGTACGTTGCCTATATAGCATAAATGAAACATATAGCACCAATGACCCTTTCTCATTATTTCCGGGATCTAATCTCCTTCATATCCGTCGAACTACCTAAAAAGTGGAAAATATAAAGGGGACATTGATCACAATAGGAAGGTCATGCTACTAAAAACACGAAACCACCCGTGAGGGTGGCCTGAAGTGTGACCGAAGGCACCGAAGTGCAGTCGGTGGTAGAAACCGAACTACCACTGCCGCAAACCCGAAGGAGAGCGACGGACACACACGAGGTTCGTGAGGACCTAAGATCAATATAATACAGAGAAGTAGGTCTGTCAACAAGATAATTATTATAAGCCATGCCATTGAGAAAAAGCTGTGGAGATCAGTTCACCTTTACCTTGATCTGCTTATTAACACCTGAAGAAGACGCTGTTATAAAGTATTCTCCTGGGATAAGAATGCCTTCTTCCCACTTGACAGACCAAACACCACTCCCTGCATTGATACCAGCTGATGACCAGTTATATGCCCCAGGTCCAGAGATAGTGAATTGGATATTTCCGGGATCAAATCCAGATACCTGCACTGATAATTCCTGTTTTACCGGGAGGGTAAAGGTTGCGCCATCAGCAGGCGTGAGAAACTGAATACTCTTAACAGGAGTAGTATTTGTCACCTTGATCGTGATAGTCGCCGTTGAAGTCCTTCCTTTATCATCAACAACTTTTGCAGTAAGACTAACGTTGCCAGATGGCACATCGGGAACTACAAAACTGGCTTCGAACGGAGCAGAGTTTATCCTACCACCAACAAGAGTACCACCAAATCTAAATTCTACATAATCGATTTCTCCCTCAGCTCTTGCTGTTGCAGAAACATCTATACTACCACCAGTATTTACACTCGTTCCATCAGCTGGAGACACGAATTCAATTATAGGTGCATTACCCGGACCTAAGGGAAGAGGACATACACCATCTCCCGGTCTTTCGAGGAGAAGGTTCGAATCTTTTTCTACATAATTCTTATAGCTGTTCTGCTGACTTGCATTCTCCATTGTGAAATTCAATAACCACTTTGTATCGAGTAGGGTATACTTCCCATCAGTTTCGGTAAATTTCTTGGCCTCCTCGGTATTTGTAGCGACGAGATTATTGGATTTACAGATCAGTAGCTCTTCCCTGTCATCTTTTTTTGGTCCACGTCCTTGGACATAGATCGTAGGTACTTTCTTGCAGTTGGTATCTTTATCGGCTAAACGTCCAGTTTCATTACATACAGTTGCTGCGAGGATACCTGCTGGTCTAGTAGGTAATTCAGATGGATATTTGCCTGAAACACGCTCCATAAATGAATGTGCGATAGGGAGTGGTACGGTAGTACTCCATGCTCCTGGGACTTCCTCTCCGTTATTGTTTCCTGCCCATATAGCAACTACAAGATTTTTATGATATTGAATTGAAACTAAGTCTTTCGGACCATTTGTCGTTCCGGTCTTACCACATATAGCCCTTCTACCATTCAGATTATACTGATATGCGAATGGCTGATCCCCAAAACCTCCAAGATCACAAAGCACCCAATTTAGTAGATAAACGTCTTTCTCATCAAAAACACGCTCACCCTCGGTTTGTTTATATTCTTCCAACACCTCTCCTTTCGAATTCTCTACTTTCAGGATACCTGTCGCATTTCTTTTTATCCCTCCTGTCGCAAATACAGAGAAACCTTGGGCGTGTTCGAGCAACTTCATTTCAGCAGCTCCAAGTGCAAGACTCAATCCGTAATTAGCTCGATCGGTCAATGTTGTTATACCTACCTTCTCGGCGGTTTGTAACACCGAATCTATCCCAATCATCTGCAATGTATAGTTCGCAGGGATATTCCTTGATTTGATCAATGCTTCCCTTGCTGTCATCAATCCATAATACTTTCCATCCCAGTTCACGGGTTTGTAGTTACCAAAGTTCATTGGGATATCCGGAGCCTCAAACCAAGGTCCATACTGTTGAAAAGCAGTTAGATACACGTAGGGTTTGAATGATGAACCCATCTGCCTCAAAGAAGTTGCTATATTTACATTTCCATCTATCCTAGGATCATCTGTGATATTAGGATCCACTGAGCCTACCATTGCTAATATCTGACCGGTGTTTGGATCAAGTACAACCATAGAGCCATTGTATACACCGAGATTATTTCCATACTTCTGGATACCATTCGTGATCTCCTCCTGTGCGATCCTTTGTGTAGAAAGATCCAATGTTGTTGTGACCCTCAATCCTCCTCGTTCAACAACCTCCTGTCCGAATTCCTCTTCAAGGATCTGCTTTATATAGAAAACAAAGTGATATGCTTCAATATCTATTGCTCCTGATGAGTATTTTAATTCCTCCTCTTTTGCTGCGCTGATCTCCTCCTCTGTGACTCCTGTTAGATCTTTATACTTGAGCATCTGGTCGAGTACGTATTTCTGTCTTGCAGGTGCTCCTTCAGGATTGATACCAAATAATGGTGATAATATTGAAGGTTGCTGAATAATTCCTGCTAACATGGATGATTCTGCAAGATCCAGTTCCTTCACACTCTTTCCGAAATACGATTGGGCAGCTGCCTCAAAACCGTAATTCACACCTCCTAATGCAACCTCATTCATATACAACTGAAGGATCTCATCTTTTGTCAAAGTCTGTTCGACCTGCATAGACAGCAGGAGCTCTCTGAGCTTTCGCCTTGCAGCAGTAAAGAAACTACTTCTTTCAAAGGCTTCATCACCATATACATCGTACATGATAGTGTTTCTCACAAGCTGTTGGGTGATCGTACTTGCTCCACACAAACCTCCACTTGAGCCATCGCTCAGGTAGCTTTGTACTGAGAGGATCCCACATCTGAAGATCCCTTTCCAATCCATTCCCTTATGTTGATAAAATTCGACATCTTCTGCAGCTAGTAAGGCCCATTTCGTAACATCAGGAATATCTTCTATTTTCACGAATTGACGATTTTCATCCCCATAGATCTTGAATAGCTCTTTACCGTTACGATCCATAAGGATGGTACTTTGATCGGATGACCTATCAACAAGCTTGTTTGGATCGGGTAGTGAGGATTCTAGGTTCTTTAAATACAAGCCTAAAGCTATCATTGAAACAACAGTCAGGATAAATCCGACCGTCACAAGAGCGGCAACGGATCTCCCAGCGATCTTTTTGAACTTTGATTTTGCTCCGGTAAACCGTGAGATAGGTGATGTAGTGTTTGTACGCCCTTTTGAAGATGGTACACCTCTACCTACAACTCGCAGTTTAGAGTACTTGCGTAAGCCTTTACGTTCTTTTCCTCTTCGTTGTGATACACTCGATGCAGTAAATGCCTTTGTACTGATCCTACCTAAAGAACCAGCTTTTTTACGATTATTGACGGACTTCGATCTTGTCCGTTTGTCTGACATTCCAACACGATATTTCATAGTTAATGATTATACGAGAAGAGAGTTAAATAGTCACAGTAATTTTTATTAAATTTTCGGATCATCTATAGGAGTATATGCTCGAAAAACAACTCCATCCCTTTCTAGTGCTTTACTCAAACTTAAATAGAGCCATACACCCATAAATAATAGTATCAACCCAAACAGCACATCAAACACAGAACCGAACATCTCTGGTAGTACAGGGATCAGGGTAACCTTCATCAGAAGATAAATCGATGCAACAATTGCAAAGTATAGGATGGTTTTCTGATTAAATCCGACAAAGTTGCCTTGCAACATCTCCCTGAGCCTGGGATCATACTGCATACCTGCTTTCTGATTCATGATGATCCTTCCCATCGCCCATGTCTTTATAGACTTCTGGACAAGAGGACCTTCACGACAAACGAAATCCTTAGAAACCTGTTTCTCCTCGATGATCGAGAGTTTAAGAATAAACTCTGAATCACGCAACTCTAAGAGACCGGTATCGATCCCATCTTGATATACAAGATTTCGCTCCAACAATTGATTTATGATCGTAAATCTAGGCATCTCGCCAACGAAATTGATCTCTAGATCATTAAGTTCATATATTTCAAGGATCTCGTCATATACAAGTACTAAACTGGTTCGTGTCAGATACAAAATAGGGGAGGAACGATCAAATATATTGTGATCTATCGGCACGACCTCAAAGAAGTCTACTATCTGATCACCTTCTGCTAAATGATTTTGTACATCCTCTTTGACACTTATCAGGATATCTCGTTTATAGCTATACATACCTCCAGTTTATTCAAAAATATCTCCGATGACAAACATATTATATACCTTACGAAAGATCCGCTATATAACAAGGTAATATATACCACATAAACATTGATCTCATAACAAGATTCGGATCAATGTAGATAAGACCGCAAACATCCACACCTTCTGGTTTTTTTGTTATACTCTCGTGATATGAAACTTGCTAACAAGCCTTATAAAGGAACTGCTGATTGGTTCCCACAAGAATTTACCATCAGAAAATACATTTTCGATGTATGGAGGGATGTGTGTACCAGATTTGGATATGAAGAGTACCTTAGTCCACTGGTAGAACCTATCGAATTGTTCCAAGCCAAGTCCGGTGAGGATCTTGGAGGTAGAGAGCTGATGACGATCACTGATAGAGCAGGTCGAGTTGTAGCAATACGCCCAGAGATGACACCCTCAGTAACCCGAATGGTCAGCCAGATATATGAAACAACAACAAAACCGATAAGGTATTTTTCAATTGCAAACTTTATGCGAGCAGAGAAACCCCAACGAGGTAGGAATCGCGAATTCTGGCAATTGAATTATGATATTTTTGGAGCAGAGGGGATATCTGCTGATCTAGAGATACTCCAGATCGCTCTTGAGATAATGCTTTCATTCGAGCCACCTAAAGGTAGCTTTACTTTGTTTCTCAATCACAGGAAGCTTATTGATGAGCTATTGAGATCTATCAAGATCGAGGATGATGCTGTCACAGAAGCTATCAGGATAATGGACAAGTGGGAGAAGTTAACACTTCCGGATCTTGAAGAAAGGCTTGAGAAGATTGGTGCAGATCAAAACGCTATAGAGAAGATCGGAAAGTTTATGGAATTAACCGAGATGGATGGTCTTCTTGCTGAGTTTCCCGAATTGAAAGACACTATTGGATTAAAGGATGTTAATAGCCTGATCATATCACTCACTAAAATGGGTTATGGGGATTGGATAAAATTTCAGCCAAATATCATCAGAGGTTTTGACTACTATGATGGAATGGTGTTTGAGGTATTCGATAACAACCCTAGCAACCTGCGCTCTCTTTTTGGAGGAGGGAGATATAACGGTCTTTCATCAATATTTGGTTCGGAGGATATACCTGCTGTTGGTTGTGCACCTGGAGATGAGACCATAAAACTATTCCTCGAAAGTTGGGGGTTGTTGGATCAATTAGAGAGTTCAAAAACTGATAAGTACTACCTACCTCTGATAGACGAGAGATATGATACTCAATGCGAATTATTAGCAAAGTCACTCCGATCAGAGGGTAAGATAGTAGAAAGAGGTCTTTCATTGATCAAACCTGGTAAGGCCTTGTCGTATGCTGACAAAAAAAGGTTTCGTTTTGTTATCCTTCTCGGTGAAGAGGAGATCAGATCTAACACATATACCCTAAAAGACCTTTCTACGGGAGAACAGAAGAACATCGCATACTCTGAGCTTCAGTCTTAAAAGATCACATTCCCTCTAAAATCTTCAAGGCTCATCTTACAAAACTCCCTCAGTTGAGGTATTTGCGACACCAAAACACTCTAACTTCACACCTGATTTTTCACATATATTCAGGAAATTTCATAAAGTTGCAAGATTTTTGCAAGGTGTGTGATATACCATCAGAATATGCAAACTGATCTAGATACACAACCAAGTAAGAACGCTCTGTTTCTGACCCCTTCCGAGAGTTTAATTACTGAATTGAAGAGACATCTTCATAGTAAGGATATTAATGTCATGGTCTCTAATAACTACCAAGGGTTCAAGATCAGATTTGACGCATGGCCTCTGGATCTGGTGATAGTGGATGAAGAGATCGCCATTAAGGACAGAAGACGTGTCTTACCAATGATAATGGTGAAGAAAAGAACCTTCAAGATCATTTTTCTAACCCAGATCGATCCGGACAAACGTATCCATTGGATCGAGTTGGGAGCTGATGACGTGTTACCAAGACCTTTTCATCCGGCCGAGTTGGCAAACAAGATAGAACTTTTGATATTTCCGCTCAATACACTCAAAGAGGCTCATACTATCCGTAGAGGTTATTACGAGTTGGATACCTATGAGAATAGTTTGACCATCAATGGTTACAAAGTGTTCCTCTCGCAGAAGCAGACCCTTTTAGCTCACTATTTCTTGACCAATGAAGGCCTCCGCCCTTTAGAGGAGATCTCGAAAATGTTTGCTACGAATGGATATCCTTCTGATCAAAATAGTGTGAGAGTTGCGATGACCCTATTGAAAAAGAAAATACGGCAGGAAACAAGTTTTGAGATGATCCGATGTAGGAGGGGATTAGGGTTTTACCTGCTTGGATCCCAATGATCCTTTCAATTTTACGAGTAGTTCTAATGCCTGGAGAGGAGTGAGATTGTCCAGATCAGCTTTTTCAAGTAATTGTTCAACATGTGAGGTTTTCTCATCAAACAATTTGTATTGTACTTCGGGTTTCTGGATCACTCTTTCTACAGATCCTTTCTTATCAATATCACCACCTAATTGAACATCCAAACCTCTTAAGATCTCATTGGCTCTATTCACAACCTCTTTAGGTAAACCAGCCATCTGAGCGACATAGATACCATAGCTCTTATCTGTTCCACCTCTTACGATCTTCCTCATAAATATCACTTCTTCTCCCGATTCCTGTACCTCTACATTGAAATTTGCAACGATCCCGGGCCACTCCTGTTCAAGCACAGTTAGTTCATGATAATGAGTCGCAAACAATGTTCGTGCTTTGATACTACTTACCAAAAATTCAACTAATGCCCATGCAATGCTCACTCCATCATAGGTACTAGTTCCTCTACCTACCTCGTCGAGAATTATCAGACTTTTTTCAGTTGCATTGTTCAAAATATTTGCAGACTCCTCCATTTCGACCATAAACGTACTTCTTCCCTGAGCAAGATCATCACTTGCTCCAACCCTAGAAAAGATCCTATCTGTGACAGATATATCTGCTTGCTTAGCAGGAACAAATGAACCGATCTGACTCATGAGGACAATTAGAGCAACCTGTCGTATATAGGTCGATTTACCCGACATATTGGGTCCTGTGATGATGATCATCCTTTCGCTTTCAACACTCATCGCCGTATCGTTTGAAATGAATGTATCTTCAACTAGTCTCTCGATCACTGGATGCCTACCCGAAACGATATTGATTGGTGATCCGTTCGAACCATGCTCGTAAAGGGTAGGGCGAACATAGTCATATGAAGAAGCTACATAGGCAAATGATTGGATTACGTCAAGCTCTGAAAGTGCAACTGCACAGAGTTTGAGGTCATCAATATACTGGAGCAATTCTGTTCTGAGCTTATTAAATTCTGCTAATTCTATTGAGTTGATACGCTCTTGTGAATTCAGGATAAGGTCCTCTTTGATCTTTAATTCTTCTGTGATGTATCTCTCAGAATTTACTAATGTTTGTTTTCGAATATACTCTTGGGGTACTTTATCGACATGTGTTTTGGTCACCTCGATAAAATATCCAAATACCTTATTGAACCGGACTTTTAGAGATGGTATCTGGTGTTTCTCGCGCTCGGACTTCTCTAATTCCTTTAACCAGTCCTTACTTCCTGTAGTTAACTCTCTTATATCATCAAGCTCTTTATTTGTACCAGCTTTGATAAATCCTCCTTCACTGATATTTGCAGGTGGGTCATCCTTGATACTCTGATCTATTATTTCGACAACTTTATCAAGCTGAGCCCTTTTAACCCCTCTAGAAAAGGCTTTAAGTGTCGACCTTTGGTTTTTCAATTGATCCTCCAAAGTCGCTGTTCTTTCAAGTGATAATTGTAGAGCTTTCAGATCTCTTGGATTAACCCTGTTCAACCCGATCTTTCCAACAATACGCTCGATATCATTTATCTCTGCCAAGATTGCTCGTACCTCAGAAAGTTCAGTAGGTGAAGAGAATAGCTCATCTACCCGCTCACTCCTTTCCAAAATACTTTCTCTATCAACCAAAGGATTTAGGATCCAGCTATGCAATCTCCTATTACCCATCGGTGTAAGTGTTTCATCTAAGATACCCATGAGACTGTGAGTTTTTGAACCGGTTTGAGAGTTTCGAAGCAGATCCAGATTACGGATCGTAGAAATATCAAGGATCATTTTATCGTCAAAAGAGACTAATTTGGGATTGGATATATGCTCGGGTCTACTTTTTTGGGTGTCCTCAATGTAGTCAAGGATAGTATAAAGCGCTTCAAGCAGTACGATATCATCAGATATCCCCAATCCGTCTATACCTCTTATCCCGAAAAAGGATGCAATCCGATCCTTCAGTTCCTTTTTATTCTTAGGTAGACTCCCAAATATCTGAATATTTTCGAAATTCAATTTTAGTATATTCTCATCCTCTGATAGGATTACTTCGGCAGGGTCTAGGGATGAGATGACATGTTCCACTGATCGCTGATCATAATTAGTTCGACTTACCTTCAACTCACCTGTAGATATATCACAATATGATATACCTAAATGATTGCCATTAGTGCGTAAGCACAATAGATACGGATTTCTCTCCTGGGTAGCTAGATCACCATCTAATGTTCCGGGTGTTACAACTCTAGTCACACCACGTTTGACTATCCCTTTAGCGAATTTCGGGTCCTCCAACTGTTCAACAACGACTGCACACTCCCCGGCTTGTACGATCTTTGGTAAATACTGGTCAATTGCGTGATGAGGAAAACCAGCTAGTGGAGTAGGGTCGCTATTTTTATCCCGAGTGGTTAATGTTATATTCAGTATCTTTGAGGCTTTAACTGCATCATCCCCAAAAGTTTCGTAAAAATCACCCATCCTAAATAACAGGATCTTGTCTGGGTATTGCTTCTTGAAGCTGTTGTATTGCCTCATCATAGGCGTTTCCTTCATGCTGTGAGTATAGCATATAAGAAATTCAGGAGGACATAGATCAGAGGTGTAGTAGCAAGGTCATTCCATGCTCAAGATCATTTTCGCCTCTTCGTCAGCTACGAATTGCTTCATCCTTTTTGCGTATTCTGGCGATACTATTATGCCGTTGACTCCTGATCTAACGCAGTTCTTGACGAGAGAAACATTATCATCTGTGACTACTGAGACTTTTATTCTTGAATCCTTTAATTTCTCAAGTAACTCTGAGATGATATTCCATAGGCTATTCGTCCCAAGATCATATTTAGCATTTTTATCAAATCTTGAAAGTCCTTGAAGTTGTCTTGCGATAAGTGGTGTGTTTACTATCACTCCGTCGATACCTGCACTAACGATCTCATCGATCAGTATTATTTCAGAGGTTGAATCTATTATCACGTAAACATTGAAAGTACCTGTTCTCTTCAAACCATTGCTGGTCAACTCTTTTTTAACCTCCTTTATAGCTTGAATGTTGGATGGTGCATGTATAGCTACAGAAACATTTCTACTCTTGTACACATTTCTTACCCTTCTGATCATCTCCAACTCTTTGTTGAGCAGTTCCTTTGAACGTACTAATCGCTGAGCACCAAAAAGATCTTGATCCAATGTTGCGTCCTCATAAGAAGATCCCTTAGTAAGTCCTCGCATCTGACCAACAGTAGCAGAACCTAAAGCAACTACTACCTCCTTGCCCTCAGCATTATCAGAATACTCGTCTAGGATCAACTCAAACTGTTTCGAATATTCTTTGAATTTTTTCTCAGCTACAAAAGCCAACGGATGACGCCCAGCCTCAAGCATAAAGGCTTCTAGATCTATATATGAAATCCCGTCTACATATTCATTGAGATCCTTATGATCGGCAGAGAGTGTAGCTTGACCGGGCAATAGTAAAACCTTTGTTGCAGTAGGAATATATCGGTCTGTAGCGTCCTTTTGTACTTCAGGGGTGACAGATGCTTTGATCGTATCCTCAGCCACCTTTTCGAGATCTAGATCACTCGTCTTCTCATTTTCATTTACCACTGGAGCAGATTTTGCTTCGACCTCCTTTTTCTGTGGTTCAAGATCTTCTTTTCTTACAATTTTGTATATACTACCGACATTTCCATCGATCTTGACATAATCACCATCCCTCAATAGCGTAGAGGCCAATCCCGTACCAACAACTGCTGGTACATTAAGCTCCCTACACAATATCGATACATCGCTGGTCAATCCACCTTCATCCATGATCACACCTCCAGCCTGCATCACGAAGGGTTCCAAAGAGCTGTTGAAATTCTTTATCAGGAGGATGTCGTCTTTGGTATATATATCATTTGAGATCTTTGAGGCACCATCTATCACAGATAACTTCCCCATAACTATACCTACACTTGAGCCAATACCAGAAAGCAGGAATTGAGTGATACTTGCTGGTGGAGATATTGGTAAGCCCATTTCTGCCCTTGTTTTCTGTTGATCCTTTACTTTCTTCTCGACAGCCTTATCCTTCTTCGCTTGCCTTCTTTCATCCATCTGTTGGACTTTCTTTTCGATCTTTTCTATCTGTTTCTGTTGAATTGCGATCTCTTCAGTAGTAGGTGCGACAGGTTCTTCGGATGTTTCATCTTCTGACTTCGGTTGTAGCTGTTCTGAACGCTGTATTGCAGCATTCCTTTCTGAAAGCTCCTCTTTCATGATATCTACTGCGATATCATAAACACTATCCGTCTCGATAGGTTTCTGAGCGACATTTTGTGTGGCAAATTCACTTGCAGGATCAGAGATCGGTTTTGATTGCAGTATCCATACATTACCTGATTCCCAACACCATTCTATGATCTGTGCTTTCTTTTCTTGATGTTCGATGATTAGACATACTTTTGCAACATCGATCAGATGCGGATCCTCTAATTTCTGCTGGTGACTCCATGAACGTGAGATCTGTATCTTCTGGAAATCATCACCAGCACCTACCTTTTTATCAGAAGGTCTGCGTATACGCATCCATTCTTGAGGTGAGATATGTTTTTCTACAATATCGAGATGTTTCTTTTCCAATGAATATCTATCTGGTGTGATCGCACCTTCGGTGATAACATCACCAAGCCCAAAAACTGCCTCTATGCTCATTGAGCCCTTATCTCCTGTGACAGGGTCTACAGTATAGGCGATACCGGATACCTCCGGTTGCACCATACGTTGTATAACTACAGCCATCTGCAATGAAGATACATCGACATTCTTATCTCTGGAATACAGGACTACTCTTTCTTTGAATACAGACAGGTAAACCTGCTTGATAGCGGCAAATAATTGATCTAATCCTCTAACACTTAATTCGGTGCCAAATATACCTGAAAAGCTCACACTTGAATCTACAGGATATACCACTGAGGATCGGACTGCTACCCATGCGTTTGAGAAGCCTGATAATCTTGAGTATGCCTTGATCAGATCATCTCTGACCATATCATCAAAATCAGTAGACAGTATCATCTTCTCTAATTCTTTAACATCAGGATCCTTTACTTTTTCTAATAATTTGCCTAATTTTCTATCAAATGCAGAAAAAAGAAAGTCGCGATATACATTAGGCGAGATCACAAAGAAGTCGGGGATCGGAACATCCATGTCACGGAGTTTGAACAGACTCATCCCTTTACGTCCGACAGTATCTTCACGAACTTCTTTAGAAGAGTGATCTTCGTGAAAATACACATTCATCTCATTTGCTTCATTCGAATCTTTTGAAAAGCCAAACATCCTAGGGCAGTGCTATAAGAACTTACTTGAATGTACTGAAGTGCCAGAAAACAAACAGCCTATGCAATCCAGTATACATCACATTCTAGCACAGTATGACACTGGGGCTAAGTATCTTCGGGCTATAAGTTAGCGGTTAAAGTTGTCCTATCTTATTAAGCTTCTGCAACTTAAAGAAAAATTCATATGCGATCTTTAATAGTACAAGTATAGGTACAGTCAATACCGCACCAGTCACACTACCTAAAGTGAAACCGATCAAGATCCCAACAACAACGACAATCGGCTTCAACCCAGCAACATTACCCATTATCTTGGGTGTGATGAATACATTATCGATCTGTTGGATCAGTACATAACCAATCGCCACAGCGATCGCAGATCCAAAACCAGATGTCAGTAATGCGACAAATATTGCCGGAAGAGAGGAGAATATCGGTCCTAGAGTAGGTATGACGGTTAATAATCCCGCAATGGTGGCTAAAGGCAATGCAAACTTCACTCCAATGATCGATAACACAATAAATGACAAAGTACCGATTATCAACATCAAGGCACCTTGACTAAGTAACCATGTACCTAACTTCTGTTCAACCTCAACGATCAATTCTGTGACGAGAGTCTTTCGCTTCTCATTTTGGATCCGCAGAAGAAGTATAGCGATAAATGAGTCATGCTCAAGAATTATATAGACAGAAAGAATGATCATGAAGAACAGCGAGCTAGCAAAACCACCAATACTCGAAAGTGCACTAATAGTCTCGTCAGCTCCTGAAAACCACGAGCTGATGAAGTTCGTTCCGGAGATATTGTTATCATAGAAATTTTGTAGGCTCGTCCTTAACTCACTCTCTTTGACATCAATAAATGGAATTTTACTCAAAAAATCCGCCGAGTCTGTGAGGAGATTTTCAATAAAGCCAGGTATATCGCTTGAAACCACATTCAGCTCGATTGTGATCGGTCTGACAACAGCAAAAGAGATGAAAGTGACGATCAGTAGCATACCGATATATGTTACAGCAACAGCAAGCACCTTAGGAACTTTCTTTCTCTCTAATGTCGAAACTAATGGGATCAGCGAAGATGCTATGACAAATGCAAAAAATACCAATACGATGATAGGGAATATTCTGTAGATCAGTGCTAGTGCAAATATCGTCACCAATATCCTAAAAATTGTATTCCAAGAAATATCAACAACGACCATATCTGCTTTCTTTTTCTCTGTCATACAAAAATTACCCTCAAGTTATCTAACGATCTTCTTGCTTATTATATAACATATTGTTGCTACTTATTAGATTTGGGAATATCAACATCCCGAATCCGACCCCAAAGAGTCCACCGGTTATGATCCTTTTCCATATACTAGCGAAATACGCATCCGGAACCCAGGATAGATCAAAGATCTCTGCGATCAGTTGGAACCCACCGTCCAGCATCATCGGTAACATTAGAGCCAGTATCAAACCCCATTTGAATGTGTACGGTAGATCCTTACCACTTATTCGGTATTTCAATATATAAATCAACCCAAATGCAACGAGAGCCACATAGATAGCTAGATCCCTTATACACAAAGCCACCTTATAACCTACCTGATCATTTCCGACATACGGATGCCCATAGATAGATGTAGATAGAGCTTTTGGTACATAGGGATTTTCAGCCGGAATGACACCCTTAGCTTCAAGTTCGTCTAGTGAATAAAATCTGATAAATCCCTCCTGTCCGAGTATGAACATCGATCTCTCGACCCTTTGATGACAAAAGACGCGATATATAGCTGTCACTTTCTGACCAAGTTCAGGGTGACCAAACTTTTGTAGGAGCGGACCAGTAAATGCCCCAAGTAGATATATGCAGAGGAATATGAGCATTCCCTCAGCTGAATATTTGCGAAGTAACTCCATGTGTTAATATGATTCAAATCAAACTATTCTTCGATTATACTGGATAAGTTAATTATTGATAGTGAATTCTCATGTTCGATCTATTCAAGAATTTTGGATCATCGGATTCAATAAGTTTTTTCAAGCTATATAACAATCTCCGTGCATGGCAAGATGCGGGTAGATTTCCTGCTGAGTATGAGTTGCCAGAAGCGATCTCTTTTACAGAGGATTTCTGGAAACGTGTCATCAAGCTATACAAATACACTAGAGCTGATGGATTTGAACGAGCGATAGCAGTTTTCTGGGCTGATGGAGATCTGATACTTTCTTCGGATATCATGGGAAATCGTAAAGCTGTCACACCAAAAAGTAATGTGTCCGTATTGTACTCAGCATCTAGACATAAAGGATATCTCAGAAAAGAAGTTTTTTTGAATGACAAACTTTATAGTCGTAAAGATGTTTATGAAAAGAAAGTTCCTCGTCAAATTGAGGTCAAATATCTTTTCAATATGCATACTCATCCGCCACATGAAGGAGCTGATGGACAGAACTTCTATACATACTTCTCAGCACAAGACATCAAATCCCTTCTGGCATCCAAAGCAGTTATCACTGGGATGATAGGAGATAAATTGAATATCCTCTTCAGGACATCAAGTACACCATCATCAGCTGATCAGATAACAGATCAACAAATAAATATGGAGTTCCTAGTTAGGGAACTCCATATCGCTGTTTACCAAGGTGATTTCAAGTCAAAGGTCAAACGTGTGACCATCAATTGACCTTTATCTCTTTGAACCTAGTTTGACTGCAACAACTCCGCTATTGAGTGAAAATACTGCTACTGCGATCAATCCTAAGATAAGCATTAGAGTGTTCCCACCTAATATATCCATGGCTGCATCTAATTCACCAGCAGCTTCAGGAAGATCAGGAGTATCAGTGACACCTGCTACTGTACCGTCACCAGTAGTAACACCATCACCATTCAGATCACCGTCAGCATCATCAACCACACCATCTCCATTTACGTCACCAGAGGCGATCGGTTCTACAAATGCTGGGTATGAGACTTCAAGTTTGAGGGCTAATTCTCTTTCGTTTCCTGCCTCATCTACCAAAGTGACATTATATTCAGTATCTTTAGCATTTAACTTGATCTGTTCGAAATTAAATTTCCCGTCTTCATTAGCTGAGGTGTAATACTCAACACCATCAGGAGCAGAAAGTCTGACAATAGCATTTGGGTCGACTGTTCCTGAGAGATCGAATTTTCCATCCTGTGAAATTGGATCGTAGTCAAATTCAGCCTCTGCTGAAGGAGCTGTCTTATCTAAAGTGATACTTGAGATATCTGACTTCTTGCTTCTATTTCTTAGAGGGAATCCTTCAACTGTTGCAGCTTGGATATCATACACTCCCTCCTCGTTGGGCAATGTTAATTCTGCAGAAAATTCACCATCTGAGTCTGCAGTAGCAACGACATCAGATTCTTCACCATCGATAAAGAACATTACTTCACCATCTGGTGAGGTAGTACCTTCAACTGCTGTCACTTCCTCGTTTGTATATAGATTTGCTTTGAGTGTGGGGACTTCAAGAGACTCATCGATCTCGGCAGTCCTTCTTGAAAGCACTACGACAACAACTGCTAATACAATGAATGCTGCACCAAGAAGTATCAACCCAAAACCTATGATCTTGGCCATCAAACTATCTTCTTCTGTAGCCATTTGCTGATTGACCTTATCGACCATCTTCTTGTCAACAGACTGATTTCTAGTATCCGTACCTTTTGTAGTTGGTTTCATCAACCGAAACTTTGATCAATTTATTACAAAAGGATTTTAACCTAATCCTATAATAAATGCAATAAGCGTATGTGTCTGGTATAATATCAGCCAAGATGAATCGCACAAGAACAAGAAAAGTTTTTCTTAAAACATTAAGTCTATTTATTACCCCTCTACCATTCATAGGGGCACTCCTTCTGATCGTATATCCAAACTATAATGATATAGTTCTGGCAAAAGAGTCGTTCGATCCTCAAGGAAAAACAAGAAGTGTTACATTACATCTATTTACAACATTAGCGCCTTCAAAGGCACTTGTTGATTACGAAGCAGATTTTGACAACAGCAACTCACTGGAATATGTTTCTCCTGAAGTATTAGCTCGTTTCCAGAACTCTGGAACGGTAGCTCAGAGATTAGAGCCTATATCAACTACGTTGAACATAGAGTCCGCTAGGATCAATGCTCCCATAAGAGACGGGGAAGATGCATTTGCAATGGAACGAGGTCCTTGGCATTTCCCTCTTTCAGTCAGACCTGGAGAAAAAGGTAATATGGTTGTGATTGGCCATAGATTTGCAGAATTGCCTCCAAGCACAAATACGTTCTTCAATCTTGACAAGATCAAGATAGGCGACAAGATCACGATCACACAGCAAGGAGGGATCGAATACACTTATACTGTCACAGAAACAAAAGTTGTTGAGAAAAATGACCGCAGTATCCTTGCAGATCACAATGACCATCGGATCACTCTAGTGACTTGTACCCCCCTGTGGACATCAAAACAGAGATTAGTAGTAGTAGGTCAACTGGACAAAGCCTACAGAAATATATAGAATACTCACGTTTTTACAGTACGGAGTTATTTCCTACTGCAAACATCTTGTAACTTTATAAACGCTTATCCATGGACGATTTTTACAGTAGAGAGGACGATAGCTCGAAGAAGCATGAGATCATATTAAAAATGGATCTCCCTGCAGATGCATTTGCAAAATCATACGAACAACTTTTACAAACAAAATCCAAAGATCTCAATCTAAAGGGTTTCAGAAAAGGGAAAACCCCAAAGGAGATGATCGAACCAAAAATGAGGGATCTGGTCCTAGCTGAAACATTTGAAAGGATCGCTCCATACTATGTAAATGCCGCGATCATAAAAGAAAAACTACAACCGGTAGCACCACCAGAATACCTAGATCTTGGAGAATTGAAAGTAGGAGAAGGTATCAAATTCACAGTAAAGGTTACAGTTATGCCTGACTTTGACCTTGCAGACACAAAAAAGATCAAGGTCGAACAGCAGAAACCCGATGTGAAAGAGACAGAGATAGATCAGACACTTGAAACGATGTTCAAGAACAATGCCACAACACACGATCCCAAAAAAGAGGAGAAGCCGGATGACGAATGGGCACTCAGGATAGCAAAGTTGTATCAATTCGATGATGTACGATCTTTAGCCGACTTAAGAGCAAAGATAAAAGAACTGATCATGCAACAGAAGAGAAGTATCTTGGATCAAAATGCTGCAAGTGATGCAATGCGCGAGGCTGTAAAGGTGTCCAAGATCGAAATACCCCAAGCAGCTATAGTATTTGAAGCACAACAACGTGAGGAAGCATTTCAAAGAGACCTTGATGCGGCAAAAATGAGCATGCGTGATTTTCTTAAAGAAAGAGATCTCCGACACGAGGAGTTGAAGGAAATGTGGTTGAAGGATGCTAAAGAGGCACTAGAGAACGATGTTGTTCTAAGGATCTATGCAGACAAGAAAGATATCGTTATTGAAGCTGATGAGCTCAGGTCAGAGATAGAAGCTATGAAGAAAGCTGCAGAAGCACAATATCGCCATGACCATGAAGGACATGATCATCCGATGGAATTCGATGAGAGCGCTTATGATGACCCACAATGGCAGGAACAGATAAAAACCTATATGAGAAAACAGAAAGCATATCGACAATTTCTACAAGAAGTTTTCGGAGAAGATTTTTTTGGGAATGATGAAAAGAACGACCAGGAGAGTAAGAAAGCAACCACAAAAGGATCAAAGGTAGAAACAACGAAAAGCAAAGAGAAGAAACCGGAAACTTCGGATAAAGCCAAAAAAGACGTAACAAAGAAGAAAGCTAAGTAAGATAAATATAAAATTTTTAAATTAACCAATGTTAATACCTACAGTCATCGAATCAGAAGCGAGAGGCGAGAGAGCATATGATATATATTCTCGCCTACTAAAAGACCGGATCGTCTTTGTAACAGATGTGATAGAAGTTAATATGGCCAATACAATAATTGCCCAATTACTATTCCTTGAAAAAGAAAATCCAAAACAGGACATCCAAATGTTCATAAATTCCCCAGGGGGTCAGATCACAGCAGGTATGGCGATCATTGATACAATGAACTATATTAGCTGTGATGTATCGACCACATGTGTAGGGATGGCAGCTTCAATGGGAGCGGTATTATTATCAGCAGGAAAGAAGGGTAAAAGATTTGCGCTACCTCACAGTGAAATTTTGATACATCAGCCCTTGACACCAGGTATCGAAGGTCAAGCCTCTGATATAGCAATACATGCAGAACATATGCTCAAGCAGAAACAGAGATTGTATGAGATCCTATCAAAAGCATCTGGACAAAGTGTGAAAAAGATAGAGAAAGACGCAGATCGTGACCATTATATGACGGCAAAAGAAGCAGAGGAATACGGCCTGATCGATCAAGTGGTTTCCAATAGGCAGGTAAAATAGCAAGATTTGATCAGATAATTAGCCACTCAACACATCTGATACACAAGTCGTAAACATCTTCGACCGACCATATTGTCAGCTTTCCTACATTATTGTCCGCTTTCTTAAGTTTATTATGAACAAAACTGAATCCCCCATGCATTAGCTTGGGAATTATCATTGGGTCTCGCGAAGCGAAACGCTAGTCTAGTAGGGCTGTTGAATAACAAAAATGTCCAGACCATAAGATCGAGGGATTATTATTCTCCATAATTGAGAACCTCTTTCATTAGGCTGACAGTTGAATAATAATAATTATCCGTATAAAATATCCGTCAGTTATGGGCGATTAGCTCAGCTGGTTAGAGCACTACAATGACACTGTAGGGGTCACAGGTTCGAGTCCTGTATCGCCCACCATGTAAACCCCCACCGAAAGGTGGGGTTTTAGGCTTAATTGTATTTTTGTGGTGCTAAAAAGCGTAGTTTACTGTATATTACAGCCAAAACTAATGAGTTATTAACTATGCGAAATAAAAATGTACTAAATGTGGGGACAAAAATACAAAGAAAGATGGCTTAGATCGTCATGGGAAACAACGTTACAAATGCAAAGATTGTGGAATCAGATTTCAAAACAAACCTCGTAAAACAACAAGCATCTTAGATCAATACGTCTTCGGTAAACAAACATACAAGCAACTAGAACTAAACCCAAGAACAATACAAAAAGAGATAGACCAAATAACTTTCGACTTTCCTGAATTAATACCTAGAACCTGTGTAATCTCTTTCGACACGACTTGGTTTGGCGATCTAGGAGTTAGTGTATGTAGGGATATAACTAACAAGGAGAACTTACTGTGGGTATTCGTAGAAAGAGAAAAACAAGATCCATATGACTACATGTATAAGAAATTAATTGAGAAAGGTTTTAGTATCTTAGGGATTGTTGTAGATGGCAGAAGATCCTTCTACAACAGCTTTGGTACTACTCCAATACAGATGTGTCACTTTCATATGGCTAAGATATTAGCCAGGTATTTAACTAGGCATCCTAACCTCCAAGTAAATATAGATTTATGGAATATCTGGTACAAAATAGAAACATTAACTCCATACCAATTACATAAAGAGTTGTTTAATTGGTATAGGGTTTATGCAGATGAGCTTGTACAAGGATATATAGATCCAAGAGACAACAGATGGAGATATACTAAAGAGAGAACCGTAAAAGCATACCAGAGTTTACTCAGATTCACACAGTATTTATTTGTGTATAAGACATCCAAATGGATCCCGAGCACGAATAATTCAACAGAGGGCATGTTTAGTCAAATGAAGAGGAAAATTAACATCCATAATGGACTAACACTTGGGAGAAAGATGAGAATTGTTCACTACTATTTACTAAATAACAGACCCCAATAGCACCACAAAAATACAATTAAGCCGGGTTTTACATGGTCTGGGTGGTCGGGAATCAATCTCACACGAAGTGTGTGGTTCGCATACATGTGGCACATACCTCCACATGTATCTAGCGAGGGGAGCGAAGCGACCCGAGCGTTGCCCCTGTATCGCCTAGTATTAAAACTCGAAATATATCGATCATTTAATGACGGTGGGTATATCAAAATTGCTGATTGTGATCCGAAACCACCAGCGTATGTTTATGAGATATGTAATTCTCCAATTTCGTCATCAGATCATAGATCCTATATCGAGATCACAGACGATACCTCAGAATATCTTTACTACTGATCGATACTCAACTGAACATTCTCTCTCAAGAACCATTCTCCGTAATTCTCCACAAACCTATACACACAGTAGGCTAACATGATCCCACCAGCAATATCTATCGTCCAATGTCCCCAAGAGAGATCCATCGATATCACCTCGATCAGACCATTTAGCAGAGCAAGTGTTCTAAGTGTTTTGTACTTGGGAGGTATCACAAAGAATACGATAAATACAAATGCTGTATGACCTGATGGAAACATACCTGCTTGATGAAAATATTTTTTTAGGATCCCATGAGATATCTCATTTCCGAGTGGTTTTCCGAGTGGGGTGGCTATGTTCAATATCGCGCGAACACAATACATCACTCCAAATGATGCCATGATCTTGTAGATTTGTTCCGGAGCTTTTCGTATATAGCTAATCAATAGGAAAAATGCTACCAATACGCCGATATCAGCTACGATCTCTAGAGATTGGATGTATGGCAGGAATTCATGTATAAGGTCTACTGCAGATGCTCTAGATGGATAGTACATATCGATCATATAGCTGGTAAATCTTGAACTCACAAACCCAAGCAACAGAAGTAGCAACGCCACAAAGAACTGTTTCGTTTCTTTTTCTCTATTTCGCATAAAAAAACTGTACCAGAAGAACATCAGTAAATAAAGAATGTCTAATCTATAGACAGTGCTATATCTTTCCTACATGTTGTATAATTTCACACATACGGGCGTTTAGCTCAGCTGGTTAGAGCGCTACAATCACACTGTAGAGGTCGTAGGTTCGAGTCCTTCAACGCCCACCAAAAGAGTAGGGGTGCTGATCCCTACAAGGCATCTCTCCCATACTGCCTCCTTGCCTTCAGGATCGGTTTCTATATATCATAAACCGTTTACGACACCCAGAATTAATTAACACCCAATCCAATGATTCCAGATATTAAAGAATTGTCCGTAAAAACTGAGATTCAAAACTACATCACCCGTGAGGTAGGGATCCTAGAGCCTTTAGATGACGACTGTGATGTAACAGCAAAAGACATTCAGCAGATAGCAACTATTTGTAATTCCCCAACAGTTTTCGATATGTTATTTGCTGATCTAAGCGCTTTTAAAGGTCGAAGGTACGGCCCTGAAGATGCCGACTTCTTTGTCAGCAAAAAGAGTAGGGCGGAATGGCGCGATGTGAAGGCATTTGTGTATGTCGCAAGGAACTCGAACGGCCAGATAGTTTGTGCTGTAGATATTAAGTCACCGGAAATTCAAGATGCCGAGATAGGTTATTGGGCGGATCCAGATAACCCAGGATGGATGACTAATTCAGTGATCGCCTTGACAAGAATTGCAAAGAAGGCAGGATTTAAAAGGTTGTTTGGTCTGGTTCGTCTAGGCAATGTTCGTTCAGAAAAAGTTTTGTCTAATGCCGGTTTTACACTAGTAGGAGAAGTTATGACGAATGACATCCAGTACAACAGATATGAAATGCTTTTGTAAGAATGATCTTTTTGGTGTGGCCTCAAATTTTCAATCGTTACCTAAATCCTTCAACAAATATCTTCCTTAAATGATCGTCGTACCTGATCCATTAATTCTAAATAGCAACGTCGCAAACAAATATGACTGATATAACGACATAATCCCAATCCCCAACACACTAATTCGCATTTTTTACCGCGAAGTAATAGATAAAAGATACGATATATCCGTATCCAGCAAAAAAACTTACTATCAGAAGTATCAGCCAAATATCTCTATCTTTAAAATCTCTATTGTAACAATCAAACAACATCCAAACATGAATTGAGCCGACTCCCTCGGCATGAATGCCGGGGATTCCGGCTAGGGGTGTCATTTTAGGATTGTGAAGAAATGTACCTTTTTACCACCCCCTCTTCTATCTCACCTACTGTTACTGCAAAATAGCCGTCACACCAAAAGCTATCCCCCCATAGAAACTCATCTAGGTCTGGATACTCTTGTTTTAATAATCGACTACTCACACCTTTAATCTTATGCATTACCGATGATAAACTCTCTCGTGGTTTAATTTGGATTAACATATGAACATGATCAGTCTTGATTGCTAATTCCTCTATCCACCATTTATTTAGTTTACAACCTTCATACAATATCTCTGTTAAGCGTGTTGATATATCCTTACGAAGGATGTTCTTTCTCCTTTTGGGTATCCAGACTACATGATACCGAAGTCTGTGTTTTGTGTGAGATCCGCTCCAATATTTCTTCACATCCTAATTATGACACTTCGCTCAGACGCCCTCAACAATGCTACGCCTTGTTGTGGATCAGTTCGCTTCATCCCCAGTCTTAAAAGACTTGGGGTATTCGCGTCGACTCAATAAAGATAGCACAACGACAACCAAAAATATCAAATAAATGAATATCACAGTAAATATCACAGGGGAAAACAACAAGAAAAGTGACAAAATAAAATCCATAACAGACACTACTCAACTTATATGATCTTGGAGTGTCCTCTCCATTTCATGGAGATCCTTGGAGTGGAGGAGTTTGTCACGTAGTAGTGAACCCCCCGGAATATCACGTACATAGATCTTCATGAATCTTTTTAGTATATCAGCGTTCTTTCGCTCTTCCCAATACTCACCAAACGACCGTATGTGCTGAAGCCCCAACCGCAGTAGCTCATCCGACCGCTGTACATCATCCGGCCCTTGATCGGAAAAGATCCATGGATCCTGAAATATCCCACGACCTATCATTATACCGTCTACACCGTATTTTGCAGGATAGGTGAGTAGTTGTTCTCTGGTTGAGACATCACCATTACCGATGATCAATGTTTGCGGAGCTATACTATCGCGTATCTTTACTGCTTTTGCGATCTCGTCCCAGTTAGCTACTCCTTTTGACTGTTGTATGACACTCCTTCCGTGTATTGCTAATGCTGACAGGTTATATTCCAATAGGAAACTGATCCAATCTTCTGTCTCTATCTTTGAGAATCCCAACCTTGTCTTAACTGACACTGACTTACCTGAAGAATTTTCTTGTGTAGCTCTTATGATCTCAGTCGCCAGACCACGATCTTTCATCAATGCAGAGCAACAGCCCTGCTTGATGACTTTTTTCACTGCACAACCCATATTTATATCGATACCATCAAAACCGAGATCGATAGCATACTTCGAACCAAAAGCGTACGCCTCAGGGTCTTTTCCCCAGATCTGCGCTATGATGGGGTGCTCAACTGGATCAAATTCTAGACGATGGTGTACTTTTTCACGCCCATGTTCAGATCTTAGCCCTTCCGAACTAGTAAATTCTGTGTAGAACAGATCCGGTCTGCCGATTCCAATGATCAATCTACGAAAAACCGTATCTGTAACATCTTCCATAGGTGCTAGTACAGTGAACGGTTTTGGTAATCTTTCCCAGATTGAGGTAGAAGAAGGTCGCATACGATCAGATATCAAGTTCAATTGCACCTGTGATCTCAACAAGTCTGGAGTAGGGTACCCGAAAGACGGAGTTACCTGATCCAGCAGCTGCAATTACATCAGCATCCCTGCTAAAACCACTAAGTATATACGTAACAACTTTCGTAACATGCCCAAGTGGAGGTACTCCTCCGATCGAATATCCTGTAAGACTTTTCACCTCATCAGGCGTAGCCATGCGACAATTCTGACCAAGAAATTTAGTCAATCTTTCAAGATCTAAACGTCTATCACCTGGTACAAGACATATACAGAATTCGAGAGGTTCTCCATATGCAACTAGAAGCGATTTCACGATCGAAGAGACATGGACTCCGTTTGCTTTGGCAGCTGACTCTGCTGTCCTAGTTTCTTGATCTAGCTCTACGATATCAATACCCTCAAGCTTGTTATCGGAAACATATTGTTTGAATTGTTGTACTGACATTTCAGGGATTATATCCTTTTGACGGCAATTATTGTAGTTATTCCAATATGAACGGAAATTAAGTAAAATCTATTGGGTTTATTGTTAAAAAAAATATATGGAATCTGCCCAAGCAAACAAACAGATCTTAACGAATTTACCTCCGGTATTCCTGAGTTTTGAGCTGGATAGAGAACCTAGCCTCTCAAAATTGATCTCTATGTTCTTTTCAGACTTCTTCGACTGGTGGTACATAAAGATGCCCTTACTATTGAGCAAATATGCTTCACGAGTATTTGAGGTAGTTGTCGATCAAACCTCTGTTTTTCTATTGATGAAGACCTTTTTTGTACCATGGCACCGAGATACTAAACCGGTAGGCTACTTTATGGGAATTGTCATGAGGATCCTTTACATTCCGATTGGTCTAATAATGGTTTTACTCTCCTTTGTCCTTGCATACGGTAGTGTAATTGCGTGGCTGATCATTCCCTTACTTGCCGTTGTTATGCTTATACTTACTCCATTTCTAGGCTGATGAACAGAGCGAACATCCAATCGAACAAAACAACGATCCTGGGATATCACGATAAAAGTGAGAATTCATATACACTGATCAGCGATGAACTTCCGATACTCCTAGATGAGACTTATGCTCCTTTTCTCATAACCACAGATTATCATTACACTATCAAAACGAAGGATCTATCTACATTGATAAACACATATCAAAAGATAGAAAAGTTCGATAAATACAAATCTCTCTTAGCACAGGCATTAATACTACCAGGTCTCATCGTGTCTGTTCTTTTTATGTTTACTACGTTTAGATTGCTACCCGAGGTATCTTTCATAACTGCTATTGTTGGCAGTAAGGTTGCCAGTATTACTTTCTGGTTATCCATATTAGGTGTGATCGTTCTATGGCATGAATACTATCGCAACAAAAGCCATCCTATCAAGATCCCCCAATCTGAAGACTTTGACGAGAAAAATCTCGTCGAGATAACCACAAAAGGGGTCGAATTTGAGAAATACAGTATGCTGAAGGCTCTGTATTTTTTAGGTCAAAGGAGTCAACAACTTCTTGTTGATTTCACTAGTAACAATGGGCTCGATTCTATGGAATTATTCAAAACTTTGGTATCACATCCAGATGTGATAGAAATGGTAACCAGATCAGATCTAGATCTTTCCTTAGACCAATTAGACACTTATGGAATAAATGCAGAATCCATGCCTAGCTATCCATTACCTGCACTACGAAGCATCATGTTATATGCACTGAATGAAGCTATCCTTTCGGGGGCAGATAATATCAAACCTATACATATCTTCCTATCGTACATGAGAGTGTTCCCGATATTAAAGAAGTATCTCAAGGACAAGAATTCATCACACGAGATCCTCCAGCAGGTAGCTTATTACATGTTCTCAAAGGAAAAAAGCATTCGCTCTGTAAATCAATTCAATGTAAATTTCCCATACTTCAAAACCGGTGGTATAGCCCGAGAATGGATCTACGGTTATACATTCTTCCTAAACAAATTCACCAAAGATCTGAATCAAAAGATGGCTTTCGAACAAAACAAATTTGGTATAGGACATGATAGGGAAGTAAACGAACTAGTTTCTGTGGTTGGTAGACTATCCAAAAACAATGCCCTGTTGATCGGCGAACCCGGAGTAGGGAAGTCCAGCATCATCAAAGGTCTTGCCCAAAAGATAAATCGAGGGAACGTCCCCCCACAACTCCTGAATAAAAGGATCACGCAACTGGATCTCAACACACTCATAGCAATATCTGGCAAAGATCAGAACCTCGAGGCATTGGTTGGCAAAGCTATGGGGGAATTGGAGAGAGCAGGAAACACAATTTTATACATTGACGAAATACAGCAGATCATACCTACACAATCCCAGGAAAGTGGTCAGAATATCGCGGGTATACTTCTACCCTTCATTATCGACGGAAAGTTCCCGATAGTAGGGTCTATCAATTATCGTGACTACAAAAAGGCTTTTTACGATAACGAGTCGTTGAAGAATAGTTTCGAACCGATCGAGGTGTCTGAGCTTACAGCATCAGATACCATGAAGATCATGCAGACAAAGATCGAGCTACTGGAAAAGAATTACGGACTGTATGTGACTTTCCCTGCGCTCACTACAGCGATCGAACTCGCTCAAAGATACATAGTGGACAGAAGATTACCTGATAGTGCTGTAAATGTCATAGAGGCAGCTTGCGCATGGGCTCAGGCTTCTGGGATCAAGAAATTAACCAGTGCGGAAGTAGCACGATCCGTTGCGATGCAGATAAATATCCCTGTTGATGATATCACAGTAGAGGAAGCAACAAACCTCATGAATCTCGAATCGAACATGACCAAACAGGTCATAGGACAGGATGAAGCTGTACATTCAGTGGTCGAATCCCTTAAACGTGCTAGGACAGATATAAGGGATCCCAACAAGCCTATTGGAGTATTCCTCTTTCTAGGCCCCACAGGAACCGGTAAGACTCATCTCTCCAAGGTCTTAGCCAAGGAGTACTTCGGATCTACCGAACAGTTCATTCGTCTTGATATGTCTGAATACCAAGAGATAAATTCCATTAGCAAGATCTTGGGTTCTAACCAAGAAGATGCACGTTCTTCGATAACACTCTTAGACAAGATCAAACAGCAACCATTTTCTGTTATCTTATTCGATGAGATCGAAAAGGCTCATCCACAGGTATTGGATCTCTTCCTTCAACTATTTGACGATGGTAGATTGACAAATTCGTTTGGAGAGACGATAGATTTTACAAATTCAATAATCATTTGTACCAGTAATATTGGAAGCAGGCAGATCATCGATGCTCTTGAGCGAGATGGTTCTATGTGGGAGGAAGCAAAGCAGAGTGCATTATTAGAGTTGAGGGGAGCCTTACGACCAGAGCTGATAAATAGGTTCGATAAATTGATCATGTTCGCACCACATGGTATCGAAAATCTAGTTCAGATCTCTAAGTTACTGCTAGACGATCTGGCGATCAGGTTACAAAACCGAGGTATCTCGATCGTTTGGGAGGAATCGATCCCCATGTTGATAGCAAATAACGCCCAAGAGCCAGGGATGGGTGCTCGACCGTTGCGACGGTTCATACAGGATAGGATCGAAGCAAAAGTTGCTGATGAAATACTTTCAACTGGGCTAACTGCTGGTGATACGGTGCAGATCAAAGAGAGCTGGTTAGCATAAAATCATACATTCACTTGCAACTCTATCTTCATTGCAATATAATTCGCAGAGTTAAAGGATAATCTGATACGACCCGAACATGGGAGCGCAACCAAAAAGAAAGATCTCAAAAGCTCGAAAGGGAAGGAGAAGATCTCATAACGCACTCGAAAAGCCTGCGGTGGTGACATGTCCAAAGTGTGGGAAGACAAAGCGACCCCACTTCGAGTGTGAATTCTGCGGACATTACGGACCAAAGCCTGCAGATAAGAAATAAAACTTAGCTTTTCTAAACGAACTGCCAGATGAAGAACCCTGACGATCCGAGACATGCAGCAAGGATAGTTGCTCTACAGCAACTTTTCCTTGAGAATTATTCAGAATCAGAAGGCACTCCGACAGAGGATTTCGAGATCTCAGATTATCTATCAGTTGATGAACTAGAGGGGCTCGATGAAGAGCTTTACAGATCCCTTCTAGATGGGATACATGCCTCGACAGATCAAACATTTGAGATCATTTCGAAGTATGCACCCCAGTGGCCTATCGAACAGATAAAAAAGGTCGATCTACAGATCTTGAGGATCGCGATCTTTGAAGGATTCATCGGAAAGCTTACACCTCCAAAGGTGGCGATCGATGAGGCTATAGAACTAGCCAAAGAGTTCGGTGGTCAAGCCAGTGACAAATTTGTCAATGGAGTCCTTGGTGCGCTATATGAAGAGCACAAGGGCAAAAGATCAAATTAACAGAGACTATCATGAATAAGAGAGAGTTAACTGCTTTTGCTAACAAGATCGGCATCGAGTTCAATGACCTTGATAAATTCAAGACTGCCTTGACTCATAGATCTTACCTTAACGAGATAGACGATTCGGATCAAAGGCATAATGAAAGGCTAGAGTTTCTGGGAGATGCAGTCCTTGAACTGATCGTGTCAGAGTATCTTTTCGAAACATATACAGACAGACCTGAAGGCGAGCTAACAAGCTTTCGCGCCGCAACTGTAAAGACAGAAAGTTTAGCCGCTGCAAGTAGAGAGATGGGAGTAGGAGATCATCTCATGATGTCGAAGGGTGAGGAATCTACCGGAGGTCGGGATAAGGATTACCTTTTAGCAAATGCTTTTGAAGCGATACTTGGGTCTATATATGTCGATCAAGGCTATCAGAAATGTAAGGAATTTGTGGTACGCTGGCTTCTCCACAAGATCGATAATATCGTTGAGAATCGTCTTGATATCGACGCTAAAACTAAGTTCCAGGAGCTTGCTCAAAGTCTTTTCAGATCTACACCCATATATAAAGTTCTAAATGAAGAAGGTCCCGATCATGAAAAGATCTTTACGATGGCAGTAGTAGTGGATGGTCAAGTTTTTGGAGAGGGTGTAGGAACGAGTAAGCAGAAAGCAGAAGAGCAAGCTGCCGCCCATGCCATACAACAACTCCATAAAAAGCGCAAAATCGCGAGGATAGCTTGATTATGCTAAGAGGTTCTGATACAATCACTACGCTTGTAACTTCATATTTTCTAATTCAAGATGCTCAAAATTAGACTCAAAAGAACCGGACGCAAGATGCAACCTCACTATCGATTAGTAGTTGCTGAAGCACACAGATCAAGGAACAGTAAATCTGTTGCTGAGATCGGGTATTACAACCCTAGAACCCAACCAAGTACATTTAAGTACGAAGCGGAAGAGGTTAAAAAATGGCTCGCTAGTGGAGCCCAACCGACCAAAACTGTAGAACAGCTTCTCGTCAAAGAAGGCATACTAAAAGAGATCAAGAAGGGTTCAAAGCAATCTCAACCAAAGACAAAAAAGAAAGAGGCAAGTGAGTGATCGTAAATACTTATTAAATTGATCAAATAATCAAAATGAAGCAATTACTAGAAACAATCGTACGCGGAATAGTAAACAACCCCAACGAAGTATCCGTAGAAGAAAGAGAAAGCGTAGATTTTCCTGGATTAACAATTCTAGAGATCACCGTATCAGATAGTGACAAGGGTATACTTATCGGAAGAAAAGGTCGAACCATAAACGCTATCCGAGATCTTATGACTATCAGTGCGATAAGAAATGATAAGAAGATCAAGGTATTGGTAAAAGATGACCGAGATGCACCTCCTGTAGCTGTTTCAAAGGAGCCTGAGAGTAAAACAACCGAAGATTCTGAGCCTAATTACAATATTATCGATGAAAATACCTCAAACACAGATGGCCAGGGTACAGAAGATATCCTCAGAGACGAGTTCTGAACTTTCCAGTATTTCACCAAGAGAACACCCCCCGACTTATGTCGGGGTTTTGTTTATGGTTCAGCTTCTATTTTGCATAACTCTTGTTGCCATAGGTACTTGCCATTGCGATAGTTGTATATATCGTGTTGCATAGCTGTTGTTGTACTGCTATTTGCTGTTGATCTTATGGTATAACTATTTGTCATTGCGAGAACTGTATTTCTATTTCTCGTTGTTATGATAGGGATCATAACTGTATGAGTAAACTCCAAAAGATCTTAGCAGTACAAAAAGTCAGCTACATCAGTCTGCTCGACCATGAAGTAAAACGTGATGTTTTTATATGAATAGGTGAAAGTTTACTCGGTACTTTCGAGGATAGTATTCTTATACTCGAAGATCGTGAGCAGATCTGAGTTCTTTGTGTAAGGAACTATCTTATTTGTGATATCTGCCAATGAAACATCTGCTTCCTGATTGATAAAATAACCTGTGATGTTAAGTTCTATCAGCCATAGATCACTTGTGATCCTTCCTGTTTCAGTAGTATCCTTCCCGCTTAATTCAAGATTTGTTGCCTGTATCATATATGGCGACTTCTGTTGTAGCTGATCGAGAAACTCTACGATCTGTGAGAACGAACCTTCATATACGATCGGTCCTGTGATACCGCTTACATATGAACCAAAGTTCTGTCCGGAAGCAGCCCCTTGCTCATCGGTGGACTTGGATGTATTTGCTTGTGTGATCTCTTTGAATTCCAATCCTGAATCACGAGCCAATTTGTCAACATAATAAGAGAAATCTGCGACCTCGAGTTGACGAGGAATTATCTTTTGAGTTTTCCTTAAGTCTTTCTGGAGTTGTACCTTGTCATCTATCAATGGTTGGAGGGCATCCAAATTATCCCGGAGAAGTTTTTGACGCTGTTGTACATCTTTGATCTCACCACGCAACTTATTAGCTTCGGTGATACTCGGAACATATACAAAAAGGGTCAGAAGCAAAAGTATCAGACCAAAAAGTCCTGGGATGAGAAGATCTTTTACCGTAAGACCTTTCATTTTTGCCTTTGTTTGACCTGTATCAGATTTTCGTTGTTTAAATATTGCCATCAGTTATTTTGTTCCCCAGAGATTAGAGCATTTTCTTTTGCCAGGAAATAATCAAAATCTAACTCCCCCTCGAAATTGAATCTAGCAATGTCTTTTGATTTCGACATTGATTCCAAGTTCATGTTCTGGATCTTTTCATCAACAGTCAAGATATGCCATAGAAATGAGATCTCTGTAAGTGAACCTGTGCTACCAGTGACAGAGAATCGAAGCCCATTGTTCAACTCTATACTTTTCACATCACCATAACCTTGCAGTAGATCCTCCCAATATAATAGAACTTCTTTTGGTGAAAAGGTGGTTTCTTGAATCTCTTTATACAGATCAAAGCGTTGTAAAATCTCCTTGTTTGCTTTTATAACGTCTGAATTACTGAGGAGTTCCTGTTCTAAGGCATTTAATTCCTTTTTGTCGTTATTAAGACTGATCTTTGTGAGGACGTTGTAACCTAATATCCCTATCGTAAGCAGTACCAGAAAAAGTATCGCAAAGGCACTAAATAAATTGAATGATGTTTTCTTCTGCTCAAAGTCGAGTTGCTGTTCGGTCATCGTGGGGATGAGATTTATTCCTCCTTCGGCACGAAGATTTGGATAGCTCTCATTCTCAAATGACTTAGCCTTTGCTCTCTCTTTCAATACATTTGCCCCCTCAGAAACAGTAGGGTCAGAGTTATCAAATGTACTAAGTTCTCCCACCGCGACAGCATTATTCTCGGCACTTCCATCATCAGACGGAGGTGCTGAAGGTGCTGGATTGATCTGGTTGTTAATTTGGTCTTGTGCCATTATTCATCCTTGAGAGCCAAACCTATTGCTACAGAAAATGATGGCTTACTTCTCGATATAATTTCTTGGAATTTTTTCGGGATATCGATATTTGTCCAAGGATCTGCGATCTCAGTATTCACTGACAATTTGGCAGATATATAATCAGCAAGCCCGGGTAATAGTGCACCGTCACCATTTAATAAATACCGTGTCGGTGCAGGCATCAATGTTTTTGATTTATAAAATTCAATACCTCTACGTACCTCAGTAAGTATAGAATCCATAATAGGACTCATTGCTGCTGCTACCTTTCCTTCAAGAACATCCGGAACCAAACCGTAATTCCTTTTATACTCTTCAGCTTGAACATATTCGAAATTGAATTGATTTATTATCGCTTGGGTCAAGGAGTCAGAACCGATCGAAATGCTCTGGGAAAACACTAAATATCCCTCACTCATGACACTCATATCTGTAGTCTCCGCTCCGAAATCCAACATGACCATATGCCTATCTTTAACTGCACGATACATAGCTCTGCCCATCGCAATTGATTCCGTTTCTATAGCTATCGGATCTAGTCCAGCTTTATCTGCTACTGCACTGTATGTTTCAACGATCTTGACTGGTGCTGCTACGAGGAGGATCCTCGGAGCATTTTTCTCCTGGTTGAAACCTATCTTGATAAAACTCATTTGTACTTCTTCTATTGGGATAGGAATATACTGCTTTGCTTCATAAAACACAGCACTCTGGACTTCATCATCCTTGATACCCGGGAGTTCTAAGAACCTAGTGAACACAGCAGATTCTGGGATAGCAAGAACAACGCTGTTATTCTTGATATTTGAAGCAGAGTAAAGCTCTTTTAAAGCTGCAGCGAGCTGTTTCTGATGTTCGACATCAGTACTGTTTATAACTCCGTGGGGTGTTGGCTGACTACCGAAATTGATCAGACTAGGCTTATCAGACCCTATATTCTTCAGTTCGACAGCCTTTACAGAGTGATTTCCGAAATCTATACCTACATGACTTGGTAAAATGGCCATCAAAGGGCAGTTAATAAATTATTCATCGAGAAGCGTTCTACCTTGTAAGAGACGCTCTAAATACAAAATATCGAGTTACTATTTAATGATCGAGTATTTGTAGACTCTCTCAAGATATTAATAACAAAGATGATTATAGAAGTCAAAACTTATAATCAAATCACTTGAATCCTATATCGGTAGAATACGAATATTGATACATTCCGAAGGCATCCTTGACCATCTCATAATATCTTGGATCTCCATGAATAACTAATGTGGGAAAACGGTTATTGAGTACAAGTCGTAAAGTTCGATAATTCTCTATCGCTGAAGTAGCTCTATTAACTCCTGTTTCGCCCTTTGCTATCAGAGCACCTCTGACATGCAGAGCATCGTTCACATTTGATGATCCTGGAATCGTTGGATTGGTATTATCCTCTTGAATTGTGATCTTTCCATCGGTCAGGAAGAAACCTTCTAACAGATCGTATATAGGATAGCAATCCGTATCCGTTAGATCTGTTCGACAAATTTCTGGGGGCATAAGCATAGGTGATTGTCTTAAATTCCCTGATTCGATACTAATACTCGATCTCACGATGAATAAACACCCGTTACTTATCGATCCTCTGCGTACCAGATCAGGATTGACTGTAAGATTACCAGGTACAAATATTATTGTAGGTCGATTGCAGGTGAATCCAGGTTGAAATTCTACATTTGATGTCGAATAAAAATCAACAGGTCTAAACACACAGTACTTGTAATTATCTGGACATTGAGATGGTGAGATCGTTCCAAAAGAAAGCGGTGTTGAGGAATTGTTGGATATTTGCACATTGTTCTGATATGTCATCTCAAAGAACTTTTCTTCACCGAGTGCATCAGAACGTGACTTTACTTCACGATACAGTTCAACGAGATCCTTATATTGAGGGTCAGCATTTCTATCTTGACTTGCAGGGTAATCTCTCTTTATAAATCCAGAGTATAAATAATCTTCAACCCCATTGAGAGTACTATTCCCTGCCATCAACAACCCAGAACTTATCTTTATATCGTCGAGAGATACTGATGCATCATCACGAGGAAAAAAAACCTGTATACGAAATGGATCCTCAAATAGATCTGCTTGTGGAGTCAATTTCGATTGACTACCAGTATAAGGTGAGATCGGATACATATTCAGATCATAACCACCTGATGAGTATACATTGCCTCCTCTGGTCACAACCCATGTTTCTCCAATATCCTGGCTCAAACATGACCCATCTTCTGGAGTATATCCTTGATTATCACTACTATAACTATTCTCACCATTACATCTAGAGAAGTTGCATGCATTGTCTAAAGCACCGCCATAAAAACCTAGTGATCCCTCATTGAGATCGAGCAGATCTATCTTTTCTACAATACTTTCATGATAATTTGAGTCTGCATATAGGTGAGTGTCCCCATGATTTAATAGATCAATGAGATTGGGTACAAAATTGTATTCTCTTTCATGACCAAGTGTTATATTTCCTATGACCGAAGGAGGAGGTGGGGGAGAGAAGTATGAATCTAAAACCACTTTCTTGAAACCACTTTGATTTGACAAGATTGGTTCTTTAGCATTCCAAGTAAAATTGATCTCTTGTGAACCAGCAACTACAAGATCACTCATCGTAAATACAGGAGGGGTAAAGTCTACTTTGAGGCTATATTGATCATCTGGTATGACATTCCAATCTGGCACAACCCTGTGTTGTAGTATGTTTGATGCAGAAAAACCAAATTCATCACCAACAGCAAAAGCTATCGAGTACTCATCATTCGGGATACTTCGATAGTCATCTATTGTGTATGCCCCAGTAATGTCATGATTCAACTCATGCAGAAGGATCAGTTTGAAATTCAGTGTAGCATCATTACCATTTTCACTTATACTGACATTTCTAATTATTGCTATCGGATTACCATCTGGATCTAAGATCCTGACATTATAACCGTTATTTGTAGCATCGATATTTTGAGTTCCATCATTTGGCCTCCACCATATCAACGGATTCGCTTGATCTGGTTGATATCTTGGAATAAAGATATGATTCCATACATTCTGATTTCTTGACCTCTCAACCAAAAACCCAAACTCTTTACTTTCGGGCGAACTCCCAGGCGTACCACCTACTGCTAGATCCTTTATCGTAGGGGGATTACCATCTGCAGAAAACCAAACCGAGATGGTCTCGATATTGGATGCTCCGTTAACATCTGAAACGGTAACCGAGTATTCGAGCTCATCATTCAATCTAGTGCTTGACCAATTGGTTGTACAACCAAGGAAGGCTTCATTTCTATCCGTTAGGTCGTCGAAATCTACAAATTCAGGGTATGTATTTACAAGATAACGCCCTGTTATCCATCCATCTGAAGAGTTATGACTATACGTACAGGTATTGTCACATTTATCAACAAACCTATATTCACTCCAATTACCACCTTGTGCTCCTTGCGTTAGGACTTCATATATCGAGTAACCGGACGGTTGGATAATGGATGTAGATTGCATACCAGAAGGTGAATTATCGCAAGGAGAAGAAGAACAGAAATCTTCTAACTGATTTGGTGGTCTCCAGGGATTAACATCAACCGGATCATCCCAATCGTATTCTCCGATATTATTAAAACACATATAATATTTTACAGCTCTAGCACCAGTAGAGTCCCCAGGATAATCTGGGATCGAAACACTTGCTGTTTCGCCATTAGATGCTAGTGGCATAGGTATAAGTGTTGGATTGGAAGTTAACGGTATACTATATCCAGCTACAGTCATGGTCACTTGAGTAGGTGACTCTGGTGTCAAAATATTCGTTTCGGGGTAATAGCACATAGAAGTACCAGTATTTGTATGAATGTTCCCACACTCTGTAGTACATGTACAACTCTCAGTGCCTGCTGTGCAAAGCGGGCCAGTTGCAGTAAGTGAAGTACCAGGAACACAAGCGTAATTTGAGCAGGAACAGCTGTCATTACAACCGCCGCCACCGCCTCCACCAGTATTACCACAACCAGCAGGGCATGAAGGATAATCAGATTCAGGAGGGATACATCCCTCAGGATTATGATACTGCCAACCGCCCACCTCACACCAACAACCCATTCCTTCTGGTGTGTCTTTATCTATACAACCACAAGCTTCTGGGCAAACAGGAGGAGGCTCTGTACCACCACCACCGCCACCGCCACCACCAGTATAGTTCACACAGCAGGTTCCCTGAGATCTATCCTCCCAACTTACTGCATGGCAAAAGGGATCGGGTCCGGTATAATCCCATTCACAACCATTCGGATGCGGGTCGTATACGTCGAAAGTACAACTATTTCCACAATTGACATAATAATTTGCTCCAGTAGGACTCAATACACAATTATCTCCTTGCTCGACACACACATAGGTATCTAATCTCGTACAGCCTCCACAATAATCTTGAGGTGACAGATTACATGTTGAGGAAGGATAATTATCTGGACATGAAGATAAGGCTTGATCCTGTACACCTAAAAAAAAGATCAGAGAAAACAGGAAGAATATTGTCGTTGATATTGCTCCTGGCAATATTTTCTGTGTACTCACTCTTTTAGATCTTTTGTTAGATTAACTACAAAATAATCACCATATAAGGTGCCAACATCATCCTGAGTAGCATATAAAGTAGTATATGGGATCATATATCTAGCTGATGGAGTTAGGTTATCTGATGCAAGTAACTCTTCTCTTTGGCTCTCTGAGAGCCACTCTCCTAGATAATCAACCCGTATCTGCTCTCCTACTGGATATAACTCGGGAAAGTCATCCTCAGCTAATACCGTATAACTACCATCCAATTCCCATTGATAGATAAACTCCTCTCTTTCAACGTCTCCGATCTTTCCGAAAAGAAACAGAGGCTTTTCATTGACGATACCTTGATAGTTAACATACTGTCCGATCAGATAAAACCCACCATCGATCCATTTATAATCAACCACAACTGGTTGAAATGAACTGATCCTCAGCTCATTGAGGATAATGTAGTGGTAATAAGGGTAGTAATCCACATCTGTCTCAGAAACGAGGGTAGGGTAGTGATCTCGCGTACTACTCCAGTAGTAGAACCCATAGATCCCTAGCAGGACATAACCTACAAATAACACAAAGAATAGTAATTGTTTCTTCTTGATAGACAACTTCATACAAATTGTAAATAAATCAATGGTAGGGCGTCTTCAGGTTTGAATTCGGACCTGATAGGTACTAACTGTTGCTCTCCAATACCTCTCGAGCCTCCTTGATCATATCGTCAGCTTCCAACTCCGACTTGATCAGGTAAGAATTAGCTCCGATCATGAACGCCTCTTTAATAACTCTTTCACTGGTCATATTGGTCAGTACTATGATCGGCGCATTGCCGTATTTTTCAGGCTCTGCTTTTATCCTTCGGAGTACCTCTAAACCATCGATCCCTGCCATCATCAGATCCAAAAAGATCAATTTTACCTCGTCACGATAGCTTGCAAGGATCTCCAACCCTATATATCCATCACTTGCTTTGTATGCATCATATCCTTCTGATACTAAGATCTCAGCATATGTGTCTAATAGTGCTGTTTCATCCTCTATCAGTAGCACTTTTATACCTTCATTCATTTTTATTTATTTGATAAATTATCGATTCTCTAATGTTCCCTGACCGTTAAAGAGCACATAATCAAAGATCGCTGGTGCCCATTCCTGATCGGAGATAATAAACTCTTTACCACGTGAGTTACCACTACAATTGATCGTGGTCGACACTCTAAAAAGAGTACTTTCAGCACCTCCACAACCATCTGGAAGGTAACTACGTGTCACGCTTACATCACCACCGATAGGTCTGATCCTCATCTCGTATAGAGCATACTCCTCAGAACTATATGTTTTTTTCAAAGGAGCAACATATTGAGTGTCCGAATCTTCCCAACCGACCCATTCAGGTGGACTACAAGAGGCGGCTGTATTCACACACTGTCCGACAATATCATCATACTCATGAGGTTTATATGCACTGACCTGTCCCGTAGCAGTATCAAGTTGTACATACAAAGGTATGTAAACAACACCTACTTGCTCATTTCCAGCTGCAATCGGCTGGGCATTGATGATGATATTCGTACAGGCACTGTTTGGATCTGCACCAGGTATGAAAGCAAAGACCGTATCTTTATCGACCTCAATAGGGTCATCATCTCCTACAGGTTGGAATGACAACTTAAAGCCACCTAGAGTGGATCCGATATCTGCATACCCACATTCATTTAGTAGTGCTTCTTCTACAGAGGAGTAATATTCATCTAGCCCAAAGTAGCTGGTGAAGGATTCGAAATCAAGTAATCCATTTAACTCACAGCCATCAGTCAAGAAGTTGTAAGCGGTAAAATTTCCATCAGTACAAGGGGATACTTGTTGGTTCCCCCATGTGGCAAGATCATCTAAGGTGATATCTTTGATAGAATCTAAAACGGTATCAGCTACTCGAATTGAATCTCCTGAGCTTCTTTCTTCTTCTACCCGTCTGCTATTACCCATTGTTCTTGAGATAAGGGCAAGGGCAATTATCACGCCCACAACAATCACTACAAGTACTACTGCGAGTACCTGTGCGGTGTATCGATTTTTGGCAGTATTTGAAGAAAACATCGTATACATAAATCTAACACGCACCCCCTAGAAGGTCAACTTTTTGGTTGAAACGATAAGTTGGCGATAATATTCTGGTTTGAAACGAGATTCTTTACCTGGGACCCAATGTACCGGCTCTACTTCAAGATCGATCACAAAATTGTAGTTGTCACCCGTACCTGGATAAACATTGATGACCATAGAATTCACATCAACATCGTCGCTATTTAGATATACTCTTTGTATCGAATCAGCTATACATTGCGGATCTTGAGAGGGGACTGTCCCTTTTACGATAAAACCGAGGTCTTCAAATGATGTTCCAGGATAACCTGGGTACATAGCTATACATACCCAATTATCGCTACCGATCGGACGGAAATGGATCTCAGTTCCATCAAACTCTGTATTTAAAGGATCATTTGCGAGATCATATACTTGTAGGGTTTCCCGAGGAGGTGCGGTGATAGTACCTTCCGGAGAAACCCCCCAATTTGTATTTATGCCACTCTGTACTTTGTATAAGAAGATCTCATCTATCTGAGAATTTTGTACATACCTTTCCAGTATCTCAAAGATGTATTCCGTATCGTCACGAACAAGCGTTCTAGCAGAAGAAATAGCGGATGCTTTTATCAGGGCTGTCAATGTAGTAGAAACAACTAGAAGTACTAGTCCTACTATCAACAGAGTTATTAACATCTCTACAAGACTGAGACCTTCATATTTGTTGATTGTTCGATAGTTGTTGTTCATTTTCTTATGGCTTTACTGTATATACAGCTAAATGTTCAACCATCTCACACGTTTCATTCTTCCCAGATATCGTCGAATAACGTGCATTATATTTTCTGTCATAACAACTTTTAGTCCCAGTGAAGATCTTTGTCACCATAATATAATAGTTCGTATTATCTGATTCTGGTGTGATACAGATGATCCTAAACATCTGATCTCGATGATCTGACAGATCCTCTGATCCTACAGTATCTATACTTACAGTATCCCACTGCGATAGGCACTCATATGGATTGATACCAAACCTTGTACTGTCACTAGAATCAGAAGCATTACAGTATGCTAGAGCATTTGAGATCACAGGATCACCTAGATCCCCATCCAAGGCGAAACAAGACCCTATGCTATTTTGAAAAGTATTCCCCCCAGGTGAAAGCATATTAGTTGTTGAGATCGTGCGATTGCCTTGATTCCACTCCTCTATAAAATAATCCATTATGGCCGCACCCTTTACCGCCTCTTGTGATAACTGATCTGAGATCTCATTGTCAATCACCTGTCCTATGGTATTGGCGGCAACAGTCATCAAGCCCATCGCTGCAATTCCTGTGATCAAGATCGCTATCAATGCCTCAACAAAACCTTGTGCATTGTATCTATTGTTGTTAGTAAGGTTTACTTTCTTCATTTTTCTGGTAACTGAATTATAGATTGATACAACAACTAAAAAGTATCAAAAACCGGTGGGTTAATAGGATCACCTCCTGTTGGAGGGGTTTCCTCGCTACCTCCTCCACCAACAGGAGGGTCTTGATCTGACCCACCACCTCCCGAAAGATTAACATTATCATCTACTCCAAGAGGAGGGTCAAAATCAAATTCGGTTAGAATAGTAGCTTGGTCTACAGACTCTACAGTTACTTTGCCGGAATCATGTGCGATAGTGATCTTCTGCCCTCGACTACCATTAGGTGTTGCGATAACAAAAGTCAGATCTATCGGATTGTTTTCAGGGACTCCATCAGATTCGTAGTTCATAATTACACCATTTTGATCATAAAAAAAGACGTTTCCAGTAACAGATTCGAATAATATGAATGCCGGAATCTGAATTCCTCTTAGGAAACCAACCCTCAACGGTTTATCGATGAGCCACTGTCCTTGTGGACCATTACCGGATACCAAACCACTTCCTGTAGTAGGCATAGAGGCTAATCTTCCACTTTGTGAAGTTCCAACTATGACGGGATCACAAAAGGTTCCATCTATATAATTAGGCTTATTTGAATCCGTAAAAGGGAGAGTACCCTGAGTCACAAGGTCGTAGTCGTTATCACCCGGATCAAGATGGGAAGGGAAGTACGATTGAGCTCCGGGAGTTTCATTGAATTCTTCACCATTTGCACACCATTTGAACACTTGATATTCTTCTGTAGTATAAATATTACTGAAATCAACACCGATTCCGTACACCCAATTCTCTCCGGGATCTCGTTTAAGTAGCACCGCAGCTCTTTGCACCCATCGCATGTTTTGTTTGATATCCTCAACTCTCTGATTCATCTGGATCGATGTTCTCAAGCCGGAGAAGGCTGAGATAGAAATACCGAATATGGCAGTAAATATCGCCATAACTATTAACATCTCAATTAGGGTGAAACCTCGGTATTTGATTTGCGAACGCATAAAGGCAGGTAAAGATCTTACAGACATAATTTACCATAGGTAAAGTATGTAAGCAAAATACTTATCTATATATATTTGCAAAGGGAAGTAGGCCAGTAGCCCCAGATACAGAAATGGTACAAAAGGCACCATATCTTTTCGTGTGACCTTCTTTATTAACATGAGTCCGATCATCGAAAATCCGGAGATCATCAAACCGATGATAATTACACTTAAGAGTTGTTTGAGTGGGAAGAAAAAACTCAAAAGGATGACAACCAGAAGATCTCCCTCACCAAAACTCATTCTGATGCGATTAAAAAACAATACAATTAGCCCTACAGCTATACTCAGGTAGATCGGAACAAAACTCCACTCAATAGAAGTAAAGTACCTATACACAAAAACTGTGATGCCCACAATCAAGAAAGCATGCATGATATTTTTAGGAAACCCCTTGTAGAATAGGTCATACAGAGCAAGAAAGTATAGTAGGGAAGCCAGTAGATATATCTCAGGCTTGACCTGATAGTACCAAAGCAAGACTAATGAGAAGCCGAAAAGAGCTTCTGTTATTGGATATAAAATTGGTATTTTCATGCCGCACTTGGCACACCGGCCTTTCTGGAAAACGAATGAGAACACAGGTATTAATTCGTACCAGCTAAGGTCTTTTTTACAATTTTCACACTGAGATGGTGTTAAGATCAGGTCTTTCAGCTTCATCTGATTTTCTATTCGATATATCTGGGCATTGAAAAAACTTGTAAGAGCTGCACCCAAGCCGAAAAGCAATATTATCTGACAGATCTCATACACGGTTAATAACATATTTCACATACTGAATTTACATTGTCAGTCTATCATAAAAAACTTGCATAAAAAGCATAAAAAAAGGAGACCTTAAATTTTAAGATCTCCTTCCCGTAGCCTAAATGATCACTCCGATACACCACCCCAGCTCTGAGTAGCACCGTCCCAATCGCTAGTAGCAGCTGCTGCAGATTGATCTTCGACCAGTTCCTGGAATGTAACTGCTGCTATCTCCTTTGTAGTAATTGGCTCACCACCAGTTACATCACCATCTCCAAATCCATTTCCGTGACAATATCCACCCTGATCATCATTTGTAATTGCTGTTGGCTCACTAAATGAGACACAAACCAGAAAAGCTTGAGGTGAGTTTGATGTATTATCAACGAAATAATAGTATCTTGCTGCAGCACCTCCATCAAAATTGGCGTCAACATACTGATCTAATACACCGCCAGTGCCTAAAGCTGTCTCAAAGTCAACAAAATCAGTTGATGTACCATCACCAATAGTTGGATACTCTCGATTGTCAGTATAGTATGATTGTAATGCCTGGAACATTTGATCTACAGCACTTTGATGTTGGATGTTATTTGCTCTCTGAACTGCAAACCTTGCAACAGAAACACCTATAGCCATAAGAACTGAGAGTATACCCATAACTATGAGCATCTCAACCAAAGTAAACCCTGAATATTTTCTAGTCATTGTAGAGGCAGTGATTAATTTATAGTCTCTTATTACTATATTAATCTAACGCAACTTTTTCTGTATGTCAACCTGTATGTATATCATCCCTAATATATTAACCGATTACCTCAACCAATGAGAACATAGGCATGTATACAGCAAGTGCTATAAAGCCAATTATAATACCTACTACTATGAGTATGATCGGCTCGAGTAGTGTAGTTAGATTTGCAGTCATCACCTCGACCTCATCAGTATAGTACTGAGCTAGTTTTGTGAGTATCATATCGATCTCTCCGGATTCTTCTCCAACTGCTATCATCTGACTGACGATCAGAGGGAAAAATTCGCTACGAGCAATAGGTGTTGCCATAGGAACTCCTTTTTCGACTTCATTTTTCGTGACTAAAACTGCTTGTCGAAAATGGACATTGCTTAATGCTGATGCAGTAAGTCGAAGTGATTCAACGATTGAAAGACCGCTACTCAACAACAATCCCAGAACCCTGTTGAACTGTGTCAGTTGCATTTTGGTTGCTAATGTCCCAAAGACAGGGAACTTCAATAGAAACAGATGGAATCTCCTTTTACCGTTAGGACTGTCTATGTAGTATTTCAAGAGTATGATCACTGTGGCACCGATCATAGCTATCAGCCACCAGTAGCTACGAACAAAATTACTTATATCAATAAGTAGGCGTGTTACAAATGGAAGCTCAGCATCAAACTCACTATATATCTCTTCCATTGCCGGAACCAGGTAAAACATCATGATCGCAACAACGACCACGACAACAACGCTTATCACAGCAGGATAGGTGAATGCACCCTTGATCTTTTCATTAAGCTTCTTCTGATTTTCCAACTCATTTGCTAATTTGAGCAGGATCTCTTCGAGGTGCCCACTCTCTTCTCCTGCATCGATCAGGTTGATAGTTATCTCGTCAAAAACATCTTCATACTTTCTAAAGGATTTCGCCAAGCCCATACCTCCCTGGACTTCATCTGAGACACTAGACAAGATCTTTTTGAACAGGGGATTTGTTGCTTGGGCCTCTAGTATTTCAAGTGCCTGTGATAGAGGAAGTCCTGCAGATATCATAGTAGAAAGTTGCCTCATGAAAACAACCTTATCCTTCATTGGAACACCACCGATATTTATCTCGTTAAGTTTCTGGAGGCCTATGGTAACATCCTCGTTAACACTGACTACTATCATACCCTTCTGTTGCAATGCTTCGATCACATCTACCTTGCTTTTTGCCTCAAGCTTACCTTTGATTACCTCTCCGGCTTGAGTCCTTGCTGAATATCGAAACTGTTTCATACCGATTAAGAACTATAAATTAGCTTTTTAGTAACCTCACAACCTCCTCTGGATGTACAGCATACTCTTGTGCACGCTCCATTGTTATCACATTCTCTCTAACTAGTTTCACCAAGGAGTGTTCTAGAGAGATCATTCCCATATCAGCACTTGTTCTAATGACATTATCGATCTGATGGTTCTTGGATTCTCTTATCAGGTTTCGAATTGCTGGTGTAGCTAACATGATCTCAGAAACAGCCCTCCTACCACCCGCACTAATCGGGATCAATCTCTGTGCGATCACCGCTTCGATCGTATTGGAGAGTTGTGATCTAACCTGGGCTTGCTGATGTTCAGGAAACACATCAATTATACGATCGATAGTTTGCGAGGCGCTATTTGTATGTAATGTCGCAAATACAAGATGACCAGTTTCAGCCAGAGTGATCGCTGAAGATATCGTATCAAAATCACGCATCTCACCGACAAGCATTACATCAGGATCCTGCCTTAATGCACTTTTTAGTGCAATCTCCCAAGAGTGGGTGTCCTCATGGAGTTCTCTCTGATCGACCATAGACATCCCCTTAGGAAATACATACTCAACAGGATCTTCGATCGTAATGATATGATCAGGTCTGGATTCATTTATCTCCTGCAGGATGGCTGCGAGAGTCGTACTCTTTCCACTTCCGGTAGGACCTGTCACAAGAACCAACCCTTGCCTTAGCTTCGTTATCTGATGAAACACCTGGGGAAGTTTCAGTTCATCAATACTTCTGATCTTATTTGGGATTAGTCGGAATGCACCTGCAAGTGTCTGCTGTTGGTAATAAGCATTTATCCTGAATCTAGCAGTTCCTCTATGTGAATATGCAAGATCGACCTCACGATTCACTTCGAGTAATTCCTTCTTCTGTTCAGGAAGGACGGGTAAGATCAAGTCGAGAACCTGCTCAGGTGTTACAACTTCTTCGATAACATTTATCAACTGACCGTCAACTCTGATCATCGCAGGATAGCCGACAGATAGATGAAGGTCAGATGCATCACGCTCCATCACGATGTCGAGAAGCTGTTCTATAGTATATGGATAGCGTCCCTTCGATGTGAGTACTGGAGTAGGGGAATTATCTTTTGCTGCAAGTTCAGCTACTGTAGGTCCATGTACCTGATCAGCCATGGGCACCTCAGTAATTGGTGTGGGTTCTATTAACTGTTCAATGCTAGGTCCTGAGTCAGCTGCGGTAACTTTTTGTTCGACCGGATCAATACTTTTTGTTTTTGATATTGGCTCAGATAGTACAGGTGATACACCCATCTGAGTAGTTTCATTTGGCATAGAACTACCCATCATGGGATCATTTGGAATAGTGATCGTGGAAATATCTTCTAGCGAGGTGTTTGGTGTGGGGATATCATTCATCTCTGTACCTCCACCCATATTCGGATCCATTTGAACGAAGTTCATTTCGGGCATGGTCACCTGTTTCCTCATCCCTTGAATATTTCCGGTCTCAACTTTAGTCTCAGGAGCCGTATCATTTGATGCGTTGAGATCTGGTACGGTCTTAGAAGATCCCATCGTTATTGAGGATACCGGATCTGCTACAGCTGGGTCTGCCGGAGTTGAACCTATTGGTGTCTGATCTGCTACAGCTGGGTCTGCCGGAGTTGAGATCTTTGGAGTGGGGCTTGCTAATGTTGGGTCTGCCACGTTTGTGACTACTACGGTTGGATCTACTGCATTAGGTCCCACCACAGTCGGATCTGATAAAGTTGAGCCTCCTAACACCAGATCTTGAGGGTCAGGCATCTTTGTAGTTGACGCACTCTCATCGGACAATGTAGCTGTCGGGTCATGCGATCCTTCAATCTGACCTGAAACTGTATCTTTGTTCGATTTCTCATTAGCAATCTCATCAATCTTCTCGGGCTTAACTGTTTTATCAGATCTCTCAAAACTTTGCGCAGGAAGATCAGTAGAGTCGCCTTTATCCATAAGCTTATCCTTATCTATAGGTGCTACAAGTTTCTCATCCTTCAGATCAGTAATATCCGACGACGCTATTTTATCTCCCATGGATGATACATCATCATCTTTATTTGATAGAGCTTTCGCAGTACCGTCCGATCCAACTACAGAAGTAGACTTAACTACACCTTGTGGATCTTTGACCTGTGTCATATCCGAAACCGTTCTATTTGGTGTCGTGTTATCTGAATCATTTTTCGAATCTGAATCCGATCCCTCAGACTCTATCAGACCACCACTTAAGTTAGAGAGTTTTTTTGCAAGAGATCTTAGAGGATTCTTACTTTTTGTATTCTCTACAGACTGGATCTTTGGTGAACCAAATGTTGGAGGTGCGATAGTTGATGAGGCGCTATCATTCACAACTTTATCACTTATAGATTTATCCTCAGAAGATTTCTTGTCGTCTAGCGGGGTAGCGTTATCCGATGGAGTCGAGTTGGGGGAATTGTTGGTAGAGTTGAGATCTGCCATAGGATCATTTATCGAGGTGTGAGAGAGTTGAGACATTTGACTATCAAGATCGACTGGCTTACTTACTGCAACAGGAGCAGTCGGAGGGAGTTGGGCTGCAAGTTGTTCGTCTAATTTAGGATCTACTTGAGTAGACGACACATGAGATGGCTGAGAAACCGAGCCCGGAGTAGCACCGACAGTAGGGTAAGAGAAGTTAGCAAACGCTTGATCATTATTACTATTAGGATCCATCTGGGCAGTCCATAAACTTACATAAACAATTTTTCAATCCTTTTACCACTATAAATGAATGACAACACATTTTCAAAACCTATAAAATAGCCTAATAGTCATCATGCTATAACTGGGTATCAAAACTAGCTTGAATTGTTATCAATAGTTTTCAGATCCAGATCACCGACACCTCTTATCGTATTACCTCAATATTCTGTTCTATTAAGATAGCTCATACAGGTACAGGATTTTACTCTGAATGGGGTATCATACAGTAGGATGTAGGTTTTTTAACCGAGTTGCTACTCTTTTGATACTCTCAATACTTCCTCAATACTAGTCAATCCCTCAATAGCCTTAAGATAACCATCTTGTATCATTGTGATCATTCCAGAATCAATAGCTGCTTGTTCCATATCCCTATCAGTAGACTTCTTCATGATCATATCGTTGATGTTATGATCGATCTTCATCACCTCAAAGATACCTATCCTACCTTGATAACCAGTACCATTACATCTTTGACACCCATTCCCGTGATATAGATAGATCTGTGGTGTCCCGTCAGGAGCGGTGTCTGGTGCTTTCATCTGCTGTAGATGATCTGGTGCGCCTTCTTTACCTGCTTGTTGAGCTAATTGTGAGAGATAGGCTACTATATCAAGATTCTTGATAGACCCCAGCACCTCTTTTATATTTGCCAATACCTCAGGACTTGAAGGTGTAGCAACCATACATTCACGACAGATCCTTCTAGGAAGTCTTTGTGCCATCGAGATCCTCATGGTCGAAGCCAATAGATAGTTCTCAATTCCCATATCCAGCAATCTTGGTATAGCAGCAGCAGCACTGTTGGTATGCAAAGTTGCTAGAACGAGGTGACCGGTTAGCGATGCCTCTACAGCTAGATGGGCGGTTTCCTCATCTCGGATCTCACCAACCATTATGATATCAGGGTCTTGTCTAAGGATAGAGCGTAAACCAAGAGCAAAAGTAAGGCCAGCTTGAGGATTGACCTGAACTTGAGTGACACCGGGTATGCGGATCTCGACGGGATTTTCTACTGTGATGATATTTACCTTTGGATCATTCAGACGACTCAATGCACCTGCAAGAGTACGGGTCTTACCACTACCTGTAGGACCAGTCACAAGTATTATCCCATTAGTCGCACTTAGACCCTCTACAAATAGCTGATATCCTGTACCTCTCAAGCCAGAAGTTTCTAAAGCAGGGACACCCTGTGATCCGTCAAGTAGACGCATAACTACCTTTTCGCCATTTATTGATGGAAGGGTACTCACACGAACATCAAACTTCAGATCGCCACTCTTTATCTGAAGCCTACCATCCTGCGGAACTCTTTTCTCATCTATCTTCAATTCTGACATGATCTTCAACCTCGCTACTACCGGATCTTTTAGATTCTTTGGAAGAACGAGCTTCTCTACCATCACACCGTGTATCCTAAACCGTATCCTCATCTGGGTTTCTTGAGGTTCGATATGAATATCCGATGCTTGAGATTTGATAGCATATTGAAGTATTGAATTTACGATCCTTGCAACAGGAGCATTTTGTAATTTGATACTATCGAAAGTATCGTCAGGTGTTTCCTCAAGCTCTGTGACAGGCATATCGACATCTTCCAAAGCATCCGAAACCTCCGAGGAGATCAACCCTCCGATATTACTATCAAGTATAAAATCTACCCCTTCACGAGTTGCGATATGTACTAGAACCCTTCCACCATGTTTCGGCTTTAGAAGGTTTTCTAGGGCTTGGATAGCTTGTATGTCAAACGGATCAGACATAGCAACCTTGATGACATGTCCTGCTTTTTGGAAGGGAACCGCATGATAACGCTTGAGCTTTTCTACACTAACAGAGGAGAACACACTGTCCTCCAACTGTATTGTTTTTAAGTCAACATAGGGGATGTTGAACATCTCTGACTTTGCTCGAGCAACATCCTCCGAACCAACAAATCCCTTCTCCAACAAAAGTGCTTCTTCTGACTTGGAGGAGGTTGTTAATTCAACACGAACCTCATCAGCCTGTTCTTTAGTTATCTTGGCGATATTTTCGAAATAGTCTACTAACCTTGTCGAATTCAATGAAGTGGGCAGCAATCTTAAAAATATTCTCTCTCAATATACAGAGTATCCTTCTCAAAAGCGCAAGTCAAACTGTTTGTTTCGGGGAGTTCATACAGTTGCATTAACCACATTGGTATAAATTTTAAAGAAGTATTGATAAGTGGCTCGTAGTCGGCTAAAGTCATGTGGATGACATATCTCCTAATTCACCACAAAGTGCAAAAAAGACGGGATCACCTTCTCAAGATGGCTGAAGAGCTTATGAGCAGACAATACAACAGTATCTCTGATCTTCTTTCAGACCCTGACATACATTACATAGATCATCCTCAGCATGTAAGCATCAAGCTAGATGAGGTCAAAGCTCTCTTGAAAGAGATCGTCTACAAACCTTTTTCTGGCAATCAACAGCTAGCTGTAATATTCCATGCACACATGCTCACAGTCGAAGCCCAGAACGCCTTACTTAAAAGCCTTGAGGAGCAAACCGATGCAACTTCTTTCTTACTCCTAGTAAACAATGAGAATAGTGTATTACCAACGATCGTATCACGATCCAACAAAGTGTATGTGATGGATGACCCAGACAAAGAGGATATCCTCGAAGATCTACCAATATCACCTTTACTGGATCTATCCCTGATAGATCAATTCAATGAGATAGAGAAGTTAGTAGAAAGTGATAAAGAGGAGAAAGGTGTTATCAAAACAGCTTTATCAAGTCTACTACAGCAGTTAAGAGTAGAACTCCAAGAAAGCATTGCGCACGGTCCAGAGGAGATGAAGATCGTTAATGACCAGATAAAGACAGTAATTGTAGCTTCCGAGAGATACGACGCGAATGTAAATAAAAAATTACTACTAGAAAATATGTGTCTTCAACTCCATCGGATACGTGATCGAAAGGGTTGAACCAGGTATGCTTCTCCAGAACTGTTATGATAATAATGATATTTGCTAAGAACTCTCAATATTTGCTAACATCTCAGCTGAGTCATAAATGACAAAGGTCGTACTCCTTGTCTATTAGTGTATAATCACATCGAATGACAGAATTACATCAGCAAGCAATCAACTGAAATGGCACAAAACAAACAAACTACAAAATATGATGCGTCACAGATCCAAGTTTTAGAGGGTCTGGAGGCCGTAAGAAAAAGACCGGCTATGTATATCGGATCAACGGATGTTGTAGGTCTTCATCATCTGTTCAAAGAGATCGTTGATAATTCGGTAGACGAGGCGATAGCGGGATTCTGTGACCATATCTGGGTGATCGTGCATGCTGACGGATCACTTGAAGTTCGAGATAACGGACGAGGTATGCCAGTAGACATGCATAAACAGACTGGTGTTTCTGCATTGGAAACAATTATGACCAACCTCCATGCTGGTGGTAAATTTGGTGGAGGAGCTTATAAGGTTTCGGGAGGATTACACGGAGTAGGTATGAAATGTACCAATGCACTTTCTATCTACATGAAAACCACGGTATATAAAGACGGATATGAGTACTATCAGGAATATAAGAGAGGTATCAAGCAAAATGAGGTCACAAAAGTAGGCAAAACAGAACTTTCTGGTACGACCCACATATTCAAACCAGATGACGAGATATTTGATACAACAGAATGGGATATGGATATGATCCTCCGACAGATCAGAGCTCATGCCTTCCTGACAGGTGGGCTTAGATTTACCATCATGGATGAAAGAGCTGAAGGTAAGGCCAAAGTGTACGAATTCTTCTACGAGCAGGGTGTAAAATCCTTTGTGAACTACTTAAATCTCGATGAGAAGACTGTAGGGGAGGCTTTTTATGTACAAGCCGAAGATGAGGGCAACATTGTCGAAGTGGCACTCCAGTACAACAACAATATGGATGAGAACGTCAAATGTTACGCAAATAACATCATAAATGCTGAGGGTGGAACTCACCTAAGTGGTTTTAGAGCAGCACTTACACTTGCTATCAACGATTATGCGACTTCAAACGACCTTCTCAAAGGTATGAAAGCAAATCTTACTGGAGATGATGTACGAGAGGGTCTGACAGCCGTGATCTCAGTCAAAGTGCCAAATCCCCAGTTTGAGGGACAAACAAAGATGAAACTAAACAACCCAGATGTAAAATCCTCAGTACAGCGTGTGGTGAAAGATGCTCTCTCGACCTGGTTCAATGAACATCCAAAAGAAGCAAAGGGAATCATCGGAAAAGCCGTCCTTGCAAATAAAGCTAGGGCAGCAGCAAAAGCAGCGAGAGATGCTGTAGTACGTAAAGGCGCTCTTGATGGTGTCGGATTGCCTGGAAAATTAGCAGACTGCTCGAGCAGAGATCCAAGCGAATGTGAATTATTCATCGTAGAGGGTGATTCCGCAGGAGGATCAGCAAAGCAAGGCAGGAACAGAAATACACAAGCGATCCTACCTCTACGAGGAAAGATCATAAACACTCAAAAGTACCGATTAGACAGGGTCTTAGCCAACAATGAGATCAAAGATATCGTTACTGCTTTAGGAGTAGGTATAGGGGATAATTTAGATATCTCGAAACTACGCTATCACAAAATCATTCTCATGAGCGACGCTGATGTAGATGGTTTGCACATTACTACGCTTGGTCTGACCATACTTTTCAGATTCTTCAGACCTCTGATCGAACAAGGTTATGTATATGTCGCACAACCACCTCTATTTAAAGTCGAGATAGGGAAAGAGAAGTATTACCTGACAAACGAGCAGGAGAAGGACAAATTCGTTGCAGACGCTATCAAAGCAGGTAAAAATCCTACAGTAAACAGATTTAAGGGTCTTGGAGAAATGAATGCCGACCAACTTTACGATACGACTATGGACCCTGCTGTGCGCGTATTAAAACGTGTACAGATCGATGATGCTGAAGAAGCAGAGAAGACCTTCGAGATGTTGATGGGTGAAGAGGTGCCTCCACGAAGAAGATTCATACAGCAGTATGCGAAATTAGCTACACTGGATGTTTAGCAGTTACCCCAATCCATCATGCTCTACACAGGTTGTTTAGCAGTTGCCCCTGATCCATCATGCTCTACACTGGATGTTTAGCAGTTGCCCCTGATCCATCATGCTCTACACAGGTTGTTTAGCAGTTGCCCCTGATCCATCATGCTCTACACTGGATGTAAAACACCTTTGCAATAGGTTTTTAGCCAGTACACGCTTAGTTTTGAAGATTTGTAAAATTTTCATTTCCCATTGATGATAATTATAGTCTTGGTCGAATGGATACGGTATGATGGTATAATTATTTCATAATTTTATTATCTTTTCACAATGAGAATTGATATACAGAAGGCTTTGAAGTATATCTTCGATGATCAAGATTGGATCATGAAGGTCGGAATACTTATCGTTGTATTTGCAGTGGTCTCCTTTCTTACTCAGATCATGAATATTGGAGGTTCAGTGATTACAAATATTGGTGATACTGGGTTATTTGAGAATTCAACGATATCAGGAATAATACCTCTCATTACTCAAATGACCGTATCCGCAAGCGTTATGATAATTAGTTTGCCGGTCACTATATATATTTCAGGTTATTCATTAGAAACAACTTTAAATGTGATGAATGGTAAAGCATCACCTTTACCAGATCATAATAATTTGGGGTATAAGTTAAGATTATGGTTGGGCAACTTTGTTATCGGACTAGCTCCTAAAGCTATAACCGCGACCCTTGCTCTGATACTGATCGTTCCTCTGGCAATATTGATCAGTATTAATTGGGATTCTTCGAGTGTCGGCATTTGGGTTCTTTTGATGATATTTGCAATCTTTATTGTTGGGATAGTTGACTTTTTCATCAACTCGCTTATCAGACGTTCTATGACCTATCTTTTCCTTAAGTCTGGCTCCATTTCTGGGGCGTTTAATTTTCGGGAGGTCATGAAAATATCGAGGATGTGGTGGAAGGATCTTCTTCTGGTAGCACTTATCGGTATATTAGCGATATTTGTGATCTGGATTGTTGGAGTTATGTCGTGTTTCTTTTCATTTATTGTTTCACCTGCTTTGAATGTGCTGTACTTATTGTTTATGGCCCATTTGATAGGGCAAGTCTATTCCCGCTAACTTATAGTCGGAGGGAGATTAAAGATATGTGAGACCTGATCGTAGAGTCTTCTATTGTCCGTTGTAGATGATCCTGGCTTATGAATTTCTGCTATAAGAATGGTCTGCTAACGTATTGCATCCTGTGTTGATAGCATTCTGGTGCACCTCTTCAGGCCGAATTATTTACTGAACCCAGGTAAAAAAGCTCAACGCGGTTTTAACTGCTCAACGCGGATCCACCGGCTCAATACAGTTTCAGTTGCTCAACACAATTTCAACGGCTCAACCCGGAGCTATCAGCTCAACCCGGATCTATCAGCTCAACCCGGATCTATCAGCTCAGCTCGTATCTATCAGCTCAATCCGGTTCTACAAGCTCAGTTCGGATCCACCGGCACAGCACGTATCTATCAGCTCAATCCGGTTCTACAAGCTCAGTTCGGATCCACCGGCTCAGCACGTATCTATCAGCTCAGCTCGAGTGAAAATATTCAAACCAGGTATAACCGCTCGGATGGGATGGAACTCTTCTATATTGACGTTTTTGGGAAGATAGAGGAGAGGAGGAAGAGTCGATAAGTTCCGAATATGACGGAGTTTTGTAAAAGCTCATGACGATGCAAAAATATTCAGTAAGATAGTGCTCAAATTAAGGTATAATGCGTGAGGATATAAGCTATTTCACTTAAGCTAGGCTTTGTTGTATGATTGAGCCTGGTCAATAAGTAAGATCGAAAATTCAATAACAAATCATGGCGGAGAAAACCAAAAAGAAAGATAGTACTGTAAAAAAGGAACTATTAAAGAGGGCAGAAGTAACAGAACCTCAAGAGACTGCTGTAGAAGCAGAAGAAGATTCAACAAATGACACAAAGATCAATACTGATGATCCAAAAGAAGTAGATGTACAAGAGGCTGAAAACGATGCTGAAGCATCTGTATTGGAGACTGCAGATGGGGGAGTAGGAGAGGTCGGACAACCATTCGAAGCATATGCACCTATGTATCAACCCGGAGAGATAGTAGAAAGATCTATCGTCAAAGAGATGCGTGCCAGCTATCTAGATTATTCGATGTCAGTCATCGTAGCTCGAGCATTACCCGAATCAAAAGATGGATTAAAGCCTTCACAAAGGCGGATCCTGGTGGCGATGAATGACTTGAACCTGAATCCTTCGGCTCATTATAGAAAAAGTGCCAAGATCGCAGGTGATACATCTGGAAACTATCATCCTCACGGGGAGTCAATAGTATATCCAACGATGGTGAAATTAGCTCAAGAATTCAGTACAAGATATCCATTGGTTGATGGTCAAGGTAATTTTGGATCTATCGACGGAGATCCTCCAGCAGCTATGCGTTATACAGAAGCACGAATGGAGAAGATCACAAGCATGATGCTACAGGATCTCGAGAAGGGAACTGTCACCTTCACACCAAACTATGACGGTACAAGATTAGAACCAACCGTATTACCAACGATATTTCCAAATCTCATATGTAATGGGAGTGATGGAATTGCAGTAGGTATGGCAACAAAGATCCCTCCACACAATCTGACAGAGATAGTCACAGCATTACGAGCAATGATAAAAAAAGGTAATAAGTGGGAGGGTACAGCCATTTACAATGAATTACGCTTAGCGAGAGAAAAGGGTGAAAAGATCCCGATGACCCTAAACAGTAAACCATTGGACGTTCTTGAAAATTATGTTCATGCCAATGATGCAGATGCAGAAGAGAAGCTACAGGCTATAAAGGATCGACTGGTTTCAGATCCAGAAAATGGTGACAGTGCAGTGACATTGTACCCGGATTTTGATAGCGATATCACCCCCGACGAATTGTATGAAATGGTACCAGGACCAGACTTCCCGACAGGTGGAACTATCTACAACAAGAGCGAGATCCTAAATGCTTACTCTACAGGTAGAGGGAGGATCTTGATGAGAGCGAAAGCGACAATAGAAGACGCGAAAAAAGGCGATAAGATGAATATTATCATCACAGAGATCCCATATCAGGTGAATAAAGCAACATTAAATACTCGAATCGCTGATCTCGTTAAAGAAAAGAAGATCATAGGAATATCAGATATTCGTGACGAATCAACAAGTGACGGTATCCGAGTAGTAGTTATACTCAGATCTAACGCTCAACCTAAAACCGTACTCAACAAGTTGTATAAATATACTCAGATGCAGTTGGCATTTAATGCCAATATGATCTCACTAGTTGACCAAGAGCCACAAACCTTATCTCTAAAGCGCATGCTAGAGCTATTTCTAGGCTTTCGGATAGAGATAACTATCCGCAGATATGAATTCGACTTGGCTCAAAACCGCTATCGTGGGCATATCCTAGAGGGGCTACTTAAGGCACTCGATCTATTGGACGAAGTCATTGCGACGATCAGAGCATCCAAAACACAAGAAGAGGCAAAGGAGAATTTGATAACAAAATTCGACTTCACTGATGTCCAAGCACAAGCGATACTGGATATGCAATTGAGAAGATTAGCCGCATTGGAAAGGGAAAAACTACAGGATGAATTCAAGCAGGTGACTGAGAATATACTCGAATACAATAAGATCCTTGGAAGTACAGATGAGATCCTAAGGGTTGTGGATGAAGACTTACAGATGCTTGTAGACAAATATGGTGATGAAAGAAGAACCAAGGTAGTAAAGGGAATGGTTGATGAGATCTCGGAAGAGGATCTGGTAGCAAATGTAGAAACATTCGTGACCATAAGCCACCAAGGCTATATTAAGCGACAACCACCTGATACATTCAAGAAGCAGAAACGAGGTGGAAAAGGTGTTGTAGGAGCTACAACTAAGGAGGATGACTATATAGAACACGCCTTCTCATGCGAAACCCACGATAATCTTATGCTTTTCAGTAATAAGGGTAAGGTGTACAGCATTCGAGTATATGAGATCCCAGAATTCCAAAGGACAGCAAAGGGATTACCTATGGTCAATTTAGTACAACTTGACCAGGATGAACTGATAACAAGCGTCCTAACATTCGGTAAAGGTGGTGTCTCGGAGAATGGTGTGATGGGAGAAGATGAGATACAGGAAGAGCAAGTAGAGAAAAAGGTTGTAAGATCGAAGAGCTTCAAGTATCTATTTATGGCTACCGCAAACGGAACGGTTAAAAAGACAGAGGTCTCAGATTTCGAGAACATCAGATCCACAGGTTTGATATCAATAAAACTTGATGAGGGCGATGAATTATTATGGGTGCGACCAACGACTGGTGAGAACGAGATCATACTTGTCACACGAAATGGTCGATCTATACGATTCCATGAGAAAGATGTACGACCGACCGGAAGAGCGACTATGGGTGTGCGCGGGATCAAATTCAAGGATAAAGATGATCATTTGGTATCGATGAATGCGATCAGATCTGATGAGAACCAGCTTTTCACTCTCTCTGATAAGGGTTATGGCAAGATGACAAAACTTAAGGATTATCCGACACAGGGTAGGGGTGGGAGTGGAGTATTCACATTTCGGGTGACTGAAAAAACCGGTAAAGTTGCTGTCGCTAGAGTGATGGATCATCCTAACAGAGAGATCGTGGTGATTTCGGAGGCTGGACAGGTGATACGGTCTGAGATCACTTCAATACCAACACTAGGAAGACAAACTTCTGGGGTGAAGGTGATGTCGATGAGGGGAGATGATAGTGTCGCAGCGATGGCGATACTCTGATCCCGCTAACTTATAGTCGGATATTTTAGTAAATCTGTGAGTTCCAAATAACCAAACATCACAACCTCAACATGAGATTATTCATAGTACGAATAATCAAATATAAAAGTACACTCCTCTAAATGATGAAACGTTGCGCGCAATAATAACCTATAGTATAATTCGGTGTGAGTACTCAACATGGAGAACTGAACAAACACGTGCTTCCAGCTGACTCTGTATTGACACCTGTATTTGAACAATTAAGGACATTCAATACATCACAGAATGATGAACGAAAACACGATGAAAAAACTCGTATCTTGGTAGATATAACCTATCAACTACCTTACCTTCTTGAACATTTAGATGGATTAGTTGGATCTGAGATAGTAGCTCTTGGATATGTTGCAGATTTCCTGGAGTCCGATCCAGACTTGTTGGCTGATGCACTTAGGTCTCGACTCAATAAATATACTGGAGCACTTGTTTCTGATAAACCTAATAGCACTTCTCGTAAACAGTTAACAGATTTAGGAACTGTACTTAGGATTGCTCTACCATCGAATGGAGCTAGTAGGGTACCACCAGATTCTGACTTGGATGAAAATCATCCTCTGGACATGGTCAAGGACAGAATTTCCTCCGTATATACAAGACTAACTCGCGATTGGTTGGAAGGAATTTCACCCCATAAAAAAAAAGTCCGTGCTGTTGTATACAACCTTCTCTTCGCAGCATGGCTTTCTGAATCAGATACGGTAGTGATAAAAGTAGAAGATTTGATTGTGAACACCGTAAAAAGTGAATTAGGAGAACTGGTATCATCCGATGTTAACGCTACTAATCAGATTCTACTCAAATGGAACAAATTTCTTTCACAAGCCATAACACAAAATACATTTCAAGTGTTTCAACAGCTGAAGGCTCTTCTAGATGGAAATCTAGAAGCACGAACAAAACTAATGAACCGTAGAGGTATTGATTCAGATGCGGTTAAATTTATTGCCTCAATTTCTCAGCATATTAGAATGCTAAGTGATCTTGGGCATACCTCATCATTTACTAAAATGCTAAATCCAAACTCTTTAGAAGAAGCAGGGTATATCACCCAAGTCCTAGAGTATGTTATTGGAACTCGAGAAGCTACTCTATGGGAGCTTCTTGCATCGTATAGACCACCTCCAATAATGGCACAAGATGCAAAATTCCTTGATACAACAAGGGATTTTCAAGCCCGAGCACTGCTTGCACAATCAGTAATAGACTATAATATGTCTCGTCTCGAAAAGATTCTGGACCTAAAAAGTACACCAGAAACGTTATTAGGGTTACCTTTCAATCCCAATAATTACAATAAGCTTTTAGTAGAAAGCTTGATCATGCTATTATTTCCTACCCTTCCTCTTGCATCTATTCAAGATACATTCATGAGAGCAAAGAATGTCCGCCAGTTTAGAACTCTGATACAACATGGTACAGTTGCAATATCTCCACAAGGAGAACGGTTTACTCGAACTGAATACAAAAATCAACACCTCTTACAGCATAGGATTCACTCCTTAACAATTTATAACGCACGAGAAATTACTGATAACAAACTACCAGGAGGTTTTTTTATAATAATTATTCTTCAAGATTTTCCAACGCATAAATTTCAGATCTGGATAAATGAAATTGGTATCCCATATATTGTGACCTCACAACTTACCTCACCTATCTACACAACAAAAGCTTTAGAAGACCGCCTATTAGTGCTACTGTATGAGCATATTGCTGCAATCAAGTGTCCTAACACGACGAGATTAGCCAATGGCTCATTCCATCCGGTGACTGCAGAACAACATTCTGATTCGGATCAGCCACCCCTACGTGGACCGCATTTTCAAACTTTACAAGAAGGTCGAAGAGGCCCCTATAGACGTAGTAGACTTACAAATGAAGATATAATTAGATTGAGTGGTTCTTTAGCATCACAAGGATATCCTATGCCCGAGGATCCATTATTGGCAGTTGAGAGGTATATTACTAAGTTAAGAGTTAATGGGCATAATATCAATCATTTGATTTTTGATGAAGAGAAGTGGATCGACTCAATACTTGTGAGACTTGCTTTACTACCGGGTCTCACATATGAGGGATTCCTAGCAGCCACACAAGCTGTAAGGAATCAAGGTAGAGATACACAAGTCCAACTCTTTAGAGGATCATCCTATAGAACCCTAAGACAACAAGCTCCAAACGAGGTAACCTTAACTCGCTCTAATCAATAAGTAAGTGGCAAATGCCCTTCGATAATTGTCCTTTGCGGATGTGACATATTGATCATCATCACCCTGATTTAAACCACATATTGAATCTAATTATGTTATCATCACTCTATGAAGGAAAATCGGAGGAAAGTACTCAACGGGATCTTGAGTATATATACTTGGGTAGGGATAGCCTTACTTATTTTTGGGGTGATCGTTGTTGTGCTACCCTTAGCTCCGGGTATTGTCTATTCGATCTATCCGTCGGCATATGATAATGAGTTGGATTCACTCACTGACGAAATTCATATTGATCCAGATTCAATCGATTCAGGTGACAGAACCGACCAAGAGCTTGTTGTGGAGGCATTTCCAGCACAAGACCTCGCATTACCAACGACACCTCAACTTAAGATCACGAAAATAGGTGTAAATGGCACACTACAACAGGGTTCTAATGGTAATGATGCTCTATCAAAAGGACCTTGGATCGTTCCAGATCTTGGTGATCCTATGAACAATTACCTCCCAACAATAATTGCATCACATAGATGGGGTGGAATAGGGTGGTCATCTGAACAGCGGGAGCTACTTTCATTCAATAAACTACCTGACCTTGTAGCAGGCGACACCATACAAATTGTGTGGGACCAAAGGGTCTTTGAGTATCAAGTCATTAGGGTTGTTGAATCAACTTATATTGACGATTACAATACGGATCTGATCTTATATACCTGTAAATATCTATGGCAAAACCCGACAAGGATATTCGTGTACGCAGAAAGAAGCAATTGACCCGTGCGACAGTCATTGCAACGATTCTGTTATGTCTAACAGCCCTCGCTATGGGGGGTTTTTACATTGGTAAGAATGATGTTGGTACATCTGATGATGGTAGCTCAGATGTATTAAATATTGATGAAGTTTCTCTTAACACGGTGCTTTTCAAGGGTTGGGAAGAGGCATTAGAGAAAGACCGGATTGAAGCAGAAAAAGCTATCGAAGAAGCCCAAAATGACAGCGAAGAGGAGAAAAAATTATCCGACCAATCATCTGAACCCCAACCCGCAACCGACCCATCACCAGAGTCTCAACCTCCATCTGACACCCAACCGTCCCCCTCATCCACCAATAACTGGTGGAGCTATCCCGCGATCATTAACACTATTCCGGCATCTGCAGTGACTCTCTCGACTGTGGTAAATAAGGGTAATAAGCTTGCTTCGGACTATGTTCCACCCAATCTCACGCTCCTACAAAACATCTCGGGAATCCGCATTCCTTCGAATAAGCAAGGAACGATCTATGTCAGGTCCGAGATGATCCCCGCGCTCACACAACTAGGAGCTGCCGCCCAAAATGCGGGTATAGACCTTTCGATAGTATCGGCTTACCGCTCATATTCCACTCAAGCCAGTACCTACAACTACTGGGTTTCGTACAATGGTGGGAATGTGGATGCAGCAGACCAGGTGTCGGCAAGACCGGGTCATAGTGAGCATCAGTTGGGTACTGTTGTTGATTTTAGTACGTCTGCTGCGGGCGATGCTGTGGGAGCGGCTTTTTCACGGTACAGTGGCAGCGGCATGGTTGGCAGAGAATGCACCAACATACGGCTTTCGCTTGTCATATCCTGCTGGACAGGAGTGGGTTACAGGATATGCTCACGAGAGCTGGCATTGGCGGTGGTGGAGCGAGTAGGGGTGGATGCCTTGAGAACACAGATGAAGTGCCCCTTGAAATAGAATATGAGGTAATAACCGTTGTAAAAACAAATGTACAACAAATTGATACCCAGTAGTGTATTCTACATATGAGATCTTTTGTTTAATATATTCCTTTTCGACAGATCCTTGAGATTTGAGGACTTCCAACAATCGCAATTCCAATATAGAACCAGTAGCTATCGATAAACATGCAATTATTGGCATAATGGACAAATGCGTTGGTAAAAGTGTGTACTTCTGCTGTTGTGAAGGGGATAACTGTTAGAATATACCCTACTATGAAAAAAAAGTACTCTCAAATGTCCCATCTGTGGCGGTTCCTGCATCGGTTGGGGAGCCAATCGAAACGGGACTAAAAGATACCGGTGTGAACGGTGTATCAAGACGTTTACCAGGCAGAAAATATGGAAGGGGAATCTGTACAAAGAAGGCATTTAGGAGTTGGATCTTAGAGGGAACGACTGTCAGTTTTTTAAACAATACCGTCTTTCCGTCAGGTAGTTCAGAAAAGACACTTCGTCGAAGATTTCACGATTTTCTAGACAATCCTCCACCACCAATATATCAAAAACAACTCGTGTATGTATTTCTAAAAGCGGATGGTACTTACTGGAAGAGATGGGGATGTACCCTAGCATACAAGGTAGAACAGAAAGTCATCTTCTGGGACTGTGTAGAAAAAGAAAGATACTTTGATTACATCAGGAACCTAGGTCAAATCAGACTGAGGAACTACATAGTACTTGGAATTACTAGTGACAAGCACTCAAGTATTGTTTCTGCGGTTAAAACAATACATCCTGACATTCCACATCAGTACTGTCTGGTGCACATACAACGGAGATGTCAGACCTTGCTGACTAGAAATCCCCAAACAGAAGCAGGCCAGAAACTTTTGGAGATTGTGAAATTTGTAAACAAGATTCCAAACCATGATGAGAAGGAGATTTGGATCAGATGGCTTTTCAGATTTGAGGATAGATATTCAGATTTTATTAATCAGAGAACATATGCGACAACAGATGACGGTAAGCGTACCTGGTGGTACACCCACAGAAACGTTCGGAAGGCTTTTAGGCACCTTCGGAACTCTCTGGACAATATGTTTCTGTATTTGGATCATCCTGGACTGAGTAAAGACACCAACGGTTTGGAGGCTGAGTTTACCTATCTCAAGGAGCGCATAGGTAAGCATCGGGGACTTAATCGAGAAAGGAAGATGAATCTCGTTCACTGGTATTTTCATTTCAAATCACAAGAGACTAAAACCCCATGATCTGATATCAATTACCAACGCATTTGTCCATTATGCCCAACTATGCACTTATGACCTCATCAACACCATTCTTTGTTCCAATGGATGATGATACGAGATTGGTCAATTTTGATCCTGAGCATATAATAAGAACTATGTGTGGGTATGCTAAGATCGGTATCCTATCACCAGAGTACGATGGAACCTCTGTATTCGGAGATGATCTATACCTAGCTAACCCCTATAGAGAAGACAGATACCCGTATAAAGATCTACAACTACGCGAGATACCACCAGAAGGGTATCTTTACGGTGCTTGTATGGTGATGAGAAAGTCCGACTTGAAAAACCTTGGTTCACATCCATTTGGAGAGCCTGGAGCCTATGGGTTCCATGACATACTGATCACTGAGAAGCTTCGTTTACAGGGGTTGAAGATGGTCATTGATGAAAGAACTATTGCCCACCATGTACCTATAACCATAAGTGACCCGGAGATCTCTGCGTGGAAGAAGGAGTGCCGTGAGGGACGAACAAGAATGCCCTTCAATGAATGGAAACAGCTACATATAGATGGGAGTCCCATGAAGCACCCCTGGTTGAAGGCGAAGGATGTCGCAACAACCAGGTTCTATAACGAGAGGGTAAATGGAGCCTTTAGGAGACGACGGTCTGCAAGCAAGTTCCAGCTACTGAATACTTGAGTAGTATAGCGGTTTTCACAGCTCGAATTGGCAGCTGGATGAGCTTAGGTCCGCCACCTGACTCCGCAAACGAAGTGCACCACTTGAGTTAAAATACTTTGTATTTAACTTAAGTAAGAAAGACAGTGCATCACAAACAACTCAGCCTTGAGGAAAGGGAGAGATTGTATGCATTGCGTGAGAAAGGTATGTCCTTTAGACAAATAGCAATAAAACTCAATAGGTCTCACACAACCCTATCCAGGGAATATAAACGCAATGCTCCATATATCTACGGAGAATACATCCCCATTAAGGCACACAACAAATACTTCAAACGAGGCAAAAAACAAAGAAGAAAAGCCCCATTAAAATCTCCGGAAATACTCCTGTACGTTCGTGAAAAGCTAAGAGAGGAGCAGTGGAGCCCTGAAACCATCTCCGCAAAGTTGAAGTCGGAAACAGGGCTTTGTATCCACCACGAAACGATATACAGGTACATCTACCACAAAGATAATAGAAAGTACCAGTTGTGGAATTATCTCACATACAAGAGAAAGAGGCGACAGAAATGGAGTGGTAGATCCTCTACACGTGAAAACCGCATTAACAATGCAATTAGCATAGAGGAGAGGCCTAAAGAAATAGCCTCACGAATTGAATACGGACATTGGGAGACAGACCTAATGGAAAGTCCAAGGGGTAAACAACACTCCCTTCTTGTAAACATTGAGCGTAAGACTAGATACATTAAAATAGCCAGGATACCTAACAAAAAGGCATCTACAAATACACAGAATATGCTTAGGCTTCTTAAGAGATACAAACCTAAGACAATAACCTCAGACAATGGGTTAGAAAATGCAAAACACGAACAAATATCTCAAGAACTTAACACTAAGTATTACTTCTGTCATCCGTATAGTAGTTGGGAAAAGGGCTCGGTAGAAAACCGTATTGGTGTAATTAGGAGATATTTACCTAAAGGAACTGACTTGGCCCAGTTAAGTTTGAGGCAGATTAAATTATTAGAGAAGAACATAAATAACCGACCTATGAAATGTATGAAGCCGCTCCCGCGACCTTACGGTCGGGGTTTCGGCTATTCAAACAAAGTTTGTCCTGAATCTTCTTGACCCTGACGGATAATATATTTACGAATTACAGACTCATTTGCTTTCACTGTTGTTACAAAATATCCCTCTGACCAAATGGAATCTGTTCCCCAATACACTTGCTTCAAGAACGGGAATTTTTGCTTCAAACCTACTGCTGTGTTACTTTTCAACAAACCGACTACTTTCCCAACACGCATTGTTGGCGGAATTGATACTAAAAGATGTATGTGATCTTCATCATGGTTAACTTCCTCAATACTAACCTGTGGGTAATATTTACAAAACTCCGCCAACTTACTCTCGACATAAGCAAAAACTCCGTTATTAAATACCTTGCGACGATATTTTGTAACTAACACGATATGGTATTCACAATGGTACACACAGTGTGCGATGCGGGTTAATTTCATTCCACATTTTACAAACTACACGATTCAGGAGCAACTTCATCCCCAACCGACCTTACGGTCGGGGATTTATGCCGGAGGCGTTAAACTATTTAACACCCTTGCGGGCATTGAGAAAGGAGCTAAATATGCTATGATCCTATTCCTCAAGTGGTGCACTTCAACTGCGAATGCAGGGGATGAAGGATCTTTACCGCAATAGCCCCATAGTATACAATGTAGCTATTATGACAAGTACTATTGAAACAGTTCCAATAACGCCTTCGGACCAATGGTTCGCTGAACATGCTGTTAATTCCGAAGCAAGATATGCACAAGGACGAGTTGAACAGACCGCTGGTGTCATTGAGGTCGGATTAGAAGTCGTTGATGCTGTCGCAGATATTGGTATCACAGGAATAGCAATACCTGGTGCTGTAGATTTCTTTGATGGTTGGAGACATAAAGAAGAGGCATTAATGGCTAATTCTATGACTTATGAAGCTGCTCACAAACATGCAGTACGCGCCAAATGGGTAGGGTTAGCAAGTGCACTACCGGTAACTGTACTAGCAACTGTTATTGCAGGTTCAACACCTATTGGAATTGCTGTAGGATTAGCATTTGGTATCGCCAGATATGCATCTGGATACAGTGCACAAAGACAAATAGAGCTAGTAGGAGGAGTAGAAAGCCGAACTGTAGCACAATCTGATGCTTGGTTTACAAGTAATTCATTACGTGAACTTCCTAAAAATTTACGTTGGTTGGAAAGGTATGTAGAGCTATTTAAGGCTGGTGGATTCAGCATAAGTGCAATTGTAGCGTTAGCGTCACTTAATCCAATAGGTATACTTTATGCTTTAGCTGCAGGGTATTCGTATTGGAAATTTGACAAGAGTTTACCTCCTGTTATTGAATATTATGAAGATTTAGAAGAGAAAAGTGCTCAACTTGCAAATGTGAGTACAACACAAGGGAATCACAGAAGAGTTAATGCTAGGCCACTACCAGCATAATAGCTTATATCTAAGGGCGTTTTCATGAACAACCAACCTGAATTTACAGATATTATTCAGCAATTGATGCAAATATTTCTCATTGTAGGATATGCTGAGGCAGAAGCGAGCAATAGAGTTGTACAGTTCCTTACTATTGTAGAAGAGAAGGCTACAAAAAAAATAGTCGAACATTCCCAAAACACTGAGAAATCAACGATCTTAAGTGCAAAAGAGCACATCAATACCTCAGAATCCATTGATAACGTAGATATTGATGCTAGAAGTAACCAAATCGCAGAATATTGGCACAAAATAGCCCAAATAGTAGGCAAAGAAGACTTATTGAGCATTTACAGTTCTACATACAATGAAACCCTTGACGATTACTTAAGCACAATTGATGAATCGCTAAACAGTGAACAGAAGGCGAGGATTGGAGTGATTCTATCCAGTTAGCCAGGTGGAAGCTCGACACAAATGTAATCTAAGTTCTTAACACAAGAATAATTCCAATATATACTCCTATTAAGAGTAGTATATCAATAGATTAAGTGTGCTAGGAATATCAGCGTGAAAAAATATCAAAAAAACGTAATTCGTGCCTTTCTTTGGTTTGATCTATTTCTAGCCGGACTTGCATTGGGTGTAGCCATGCTATTTCTTTCAATACCACTTATTCCGAGCTTCTGGTATGGACTTGATCCAAATTCGACATCACGTGAATTAACTACACTCGACAGTAATATCTCTGAAGATATCGTAGCCTACAGTACTCTCACAGATATAGACACTGATGATGATATTTCCGAACCGGAGCCAGAACCGATACCAGATCCAGAACCAATTGACCCTAGACCTGAATTCAATGAAGACTTACCTAAACAAAATCGTATCATAATACCAACGCTTGGCATTGACTCAAAAATCTATGGAGGAACTGATTCAGTTAAAGCACTTAACAACGGACCATGGCTGATACCTGATTTTGCAAGACCAGATACGTTCGATGGACCTGTCATCATTGCTTCACACAGGTGGGGTGGTATTGGCTGGACTGCAGAAGAAAAAACTAAGAAATCATTCTTACTACTACCAGAGTTAAAGAAAGGAGATATAATAAAGATCTATTGGGAGCAGAGAGAGTACATATACGAAGTATACAAGAATAGTGAATCAACCGCGATAAATGATTATAACGCTGATCTCATACTATACACTTGCAAGCTATTTATACCTTCAGACCAACGTATCCTTAGCTATGCAAAACTAACTAATGCACCAAAAGAGCAATTGACAGATACCCTATAATATGCTATAATTGCAACGTAATTGAATTATTAGCTCTTTAGATCATGAAAAAAGCTTTTGCAATCGTATCAACGATTGGATTATCACTCATGACAGCTGCATCTAAGGTGTATGCCGACGGTGGAACTGGAACTTCAGTCTATGGAGTACATGATGTAACTGATGTTGATACTGCAATTGCCTTAGGTGATATTAATAAGCTTTTCTATATTGGAGTAATTGCAGCACTAATAGCAGCTATTACACTAATATCGAGCTATAAACTCACTAAAGCAATAGCAAGAAAATAAAAAAACGGCTCCGGCCGTTTTTTTTTGCATCAAAACAATTATTGAATCAAGTCTACGAAGCAAACCTCCAATGATTATGCATTCTGAAAGATGTATTTCTGTTTTTTGATACCCAATAGTGATGATACCGTTACACCATGAATACTATTCATTACAATCCTCTGGAAAAGGTATAAGTAGAACACAGCCCAAATTGTTGTAAAGAAATCAATGCTTTCACCATAGTGGAAGTATTGAGAAAATTCACCTGTAATCGATAAGAACAGTAGCATAACAACAACGAGCTGGATATATACATCCTTAAGGTACACTCCATGCTTATGAGTCTTTCTTGTCACGATGTATTTTGGTTTTCTATTTCTTCCAAATTTCAATGCCTGTAGAAATGCTCTGAAGTATACAGGGCTTAATCCGAAGAGCGTTTGGTAAGATCTGATAATACTACCCATAGATACACCTGATCTTAAGGCTCTAAGATACATAAACAGATTCATAGATAGCATATATGGACCTAAATATAAGAAGTATTCAAACGAATCAACCGATAATGGTCCTATACCAAATAGTAAGCTCATTACCGGTATAAGAGCGAAGATTATTGATGCAATGCTAGTAATATAAGCAAGACCAGGTTCAATCATATTCAATTTTTGTCTAATATTCATGCCACTTTTATCACCATAAAGCATATATCTGATTGAGTCTAAAGCCCATGTTCCCCTTTGCTTATACAAGCTTTCAATATCTTCAGGTGAGACTTGGCCAATAGCACCAACAATCGGTATAAATATACCTCGCCATCCTCTTCTCATAGCTTCGGCACCTGATTGAAAATCCTCAACTACATTCCAGATTGGGAATCCGCCAATTGAAACTAAAGCATCTTTTCTCCATACTAAACCTGAACCACATGGAAATACAGATTTAGTTTTATTTTTAGATAACATCAAACTTCTATAAAAGAATCCCTCTAAGTTACCAAATGGATCACCTGGAGTCGTTGCTACTTCCTTAATTGTTTGAACATATGCAGCATCAGTATTATGTATCAAATGCGCAAGTGCATGACGTAAGAAATCTGGGTGTCCAACCTCGTCATCAGCATCTCTAGTCTCAATATATTGAATATCCTCAAGTTCGAGCAATTTATCATAAACAGCATTAAGATTTCCTGATTTAGCTTCACCACGCCTATTTGGATCATCTTTCAGTGGCGGTTCAAAGTATAAGATATTTGCATTAACATATTGTGCATCCAAGTTATGAACCATCGCCTTTACAGCAACATCATGAGCATCATCACTTATAATCAGTACGATTTTATCTTCAGGATAGTTTTGTGTAAGTACAGATACAGCTGTCCTACGTACCATATCGACAGGTTCTTTATAAGTGGGAATTATTACACCCACAATAGGAAGTTCATCATCTTCTTCAATTAACCTAACTTCAGGAATACTAAATGAGGTGTAGTTTATAATAGCTATAAATATAGATATTGCAGCGAGTATGTTGGCCAATGCAAATAGCAAAGCCAACACTGGATTATCCCAGTTTAATGACATGAACATCCAAGAAAGGTACAATGTACCAGATACAAGGACGATTAATCCAACTATTTTGATTTCTAAATTTCTGATAAAATTATTCATATTTATACGTATGAAATTGGTTTATTTATCCTATAACCTATTATAACATGTATATACCACATATACAACCTATAGTATTATTAGCTCATGAAGACTGAAAAGATAAAATTATATATATCGCGAGTACTATTTACTTTAACATTACTGCTTTTCTCACTAACACTCGTGTATCAGATACTGGGAAGAGAGAAGAGCTATCAGATTATATCTGAGATAACTGGTATTACTCTTGATAGTAGATCAGATACTGGTGGAGTATCAGGTGGGAGTCTACTAAATCCTGTAGATTTAGATGAATACGACTTTGACGAAGAAAGTGTTACAAGCACAATCGAACTGAATACCGAGGGTAGGATAGGTCTAGGAGTTTATTTACCTGAGCTACAATATGACACTTTTGACCTGGTAGTAGCACATGAAGAAAATATAGGGCACAAGATGGAATATCTCCTCTTCTTTCAAGCATGGGATGAGCAGTATCGAGATTTTCCTACATATATTGTAAAACAAGTAGATGATTTACAGGCAACTGCGATAATAACGTGGGAGCCTTGGGAAAGGGATTTTATTAACCCAACTAGAATACAGCCAGATTATTCACTGCAATCAATTATCGACGGTGAACACGATGAATACATTGCACAATGGGCTACGGAGGCAAAGGCCTCAGATATGGATATAATTTTACGGTTCGCACATGAACAATCGACACCTGAAGGCGAATTAAACTGGTATCCATGGCAAGGCGATCCTATCCGATACGTACAAGCGTATCGGAGAATATGGAGAATTTTTGACGAGCTAGAAGTAGATAATGTTAGGTTTATGTGGAATCCAATGTGGATTCAATCAGAGTGGAGTCCAAGATATTATCCAGGTGACAATTATGTTGATATCATAGGCTTATCGGTACTAAATCATGGTACGAAACTAGGAGAAACATGGGAGAAATGGTTTACGTGCGATGAACTGCTTACAGAGCAGTACAAAGCAGCTTCAAAATATAACAAACCTGTTATCGTAGCTGAATACGGTTCTTCTGAAATAGGTGGTAATAAGGCTAGGTGGTATGAAGAATGTCACCAAGCAATGATAGACTCTCCAAATATTATAGGAGCTATTTCAATTCAGATCCCATCAGATGTTACATATCAAAATATTGACTGGAGATACAACTCTACATCCGCTTCTAGTCAGGCATATATTGATTCTATTGATGATCGTGTCTTCAAATAAACAACAGCACAGAGCACCCTATAGTCATTGACATTAGGTACTATATGTGCGATAATGTGATAGAGATATAAATCATATATCTCGCACATTAAAAACTGGTGGATTTGAGTGGAATGACTCGATGTATTCATCGGTTCACCCTCATATATATTCATCAGAAAAGAAGTGAAGATGGGAAAAATAGAATTCTCTATTTAGTTTAGTGCATTTGCAAAGTTATTCATTGAGAATTTCACCTTATATTTACTATGCTTTCTAGGAAGCTATTTGAAGATGATCTTCAGATCATCTTTTGCTAGCTTTCTAGAAGGGAAAAGAGATTTTCCACCACCTTTTTAAGGTGCGTCATAGAAAGTTCTGATTGAGCTTGCAGGGCAAGTTCTCAGAGAAGTAGGTCAAACCTAGCCCTCTCAAACTCCTACGTGGAGAACGAGTAGTGGAACAATTAGGTAAGACGGAGCTTCCAATCAGTGCGTGGTTAGCACCACGAGAAAAAGAGTGCGACTACGGTCAAACTCCAGGTAGAGGTAAGCCTCGATTCGTCGAGATACTACCTTCGTAGGCCCTTCACAGGGGTTACCTGATTAGCGATGAAACTGTCGTAATGAAATAGATAGTTTCGAACGCTCCATGGCTGCCACATATTGCAGCATGCCCTTTAGCAAGGACATGGAGATAAAACCGGCTATGCCTTATACCGAGATCCGATGATCGGTATAAGAAAGAAATACACTTAAGCCTCGCTATCATTGGCTTAAGAAACGGCTTCGGTTGACACCGACGTATCCGAGAGGAGAAATAGTCTCAGTTGGCTCGTGTTGTTCGGAAACAACTCGAGAGTTCCCGAGCGACGGGACAGCTGATAGGGCTTGATCGGTCCTTTCATCGAGCATGATGGCTCGTTGATAAAAGAGAAGTTGACACCTTACCGCATGATAGCGGATTAAGAAGCAACTTTTCACAGATCCGGGCACTCTCTAATACCAGCAATGGTATTGCCCGACACATATGCGTGAGCATATGTCGACCCCAAAGGGGAAATGAGAGAAAAAAATCGATGAGAGGTGACAAATGGAACAAGGAAATAACAGCAATGTAGGACGTTGGATTATCGGAGTCATCTTAGCTCTGATGTTGCTCTGCTGTGGGCCGATCACCTGCTTAGCCCTCACCGGCGGCGCCTTTTGGGGCGGTACGCTGATTTCAGAGGCGCAAGAAGAAGTAGTAGACTTGCCGGTGCAGAAAGTCGAACGCGAAGATGCCGGCGAAGGCTATGGCTACAATGAAGGCGATTTTGGCGGCGGGCAGAACGGTAGCGGCGACGCGAATTGCGATCAGGTGCTCGGTGCAGTCGGTGCAGAATGGCTGTTCGACGAGACGCAAGCGCAGGACGGTAGGGCAGACATGTGTGACCCCGATTCGGTCACCTTACATACCTTCCTGACGGCAAACGGTTCGCCCTATCAGTCTCTGACCAATGCGTTCTTCCCTAAAGCCGGGCATACGTTTACAGCGGCCGATTTCCGCCACCTTCAGAGTCCCGTTTCGATACACTGCTCAGGCGGCTATGATGGCCTGCATGGTGTGATTGGTATTGACCAATATTTTTGGGGTGTCAATGAAGACGCAGAGATGTTCATCGGCCAAGATGCTCCTGAGGGATGCATGGTTGTAGAATATTTCGGAGATGACTTCGTTGATGCGACCGAAAATCGGACGGATGCTCAAGAAGATTGGGTTGACCTGCGCGAGGCGCTGGAGAACAACCGGTAGAGCGGTCATGAGAGATTTAAGAAGAAAGGTGGCCGCTTGGTCAAACAGGCGGCCGCCTTAATCACCCATCTTCACTTCTCTCTACACATGTATACAATCAAAGATTCGATTGTGTATATATGTAGAGGTCCAATTCACGAGAGAATACGAATACAAATACCACCCGAAAGGGTGGTATTTTTTTATCGACTAAAGTCACGTAAATATTTAAAGCTTCAAACCAAATACAAACTTGCACCCACAACTTATTTCGCATATATTGTATGTAAGCATCAATTTATTTCTGCCTATTTTTATGGACACAGATCTTAAAAACCAAGCATCGCAGGCGCTTTTAACGCGTGACTACGATCAAATCCAGGACCTCATCAAGAAGCTAGAAAGCCAAGATGATCCTGAAGTACAGGAACTAGTTTCCGAATTAAAGAAATTTACTAAAGAAGATCTGGCTCCGTCGGAAGCAGAAGTAAAGCTAGCAGAGCTTTACGATTTCCTCCAAAGTGAGTATGAGATGTCCGAGGAAGATGCAGATCAAATTACAGAATCAATTGCTCATGGTGCAACATCAAGAGCATTCGTTATGATAGTTGAGTCATTAAACCCAGAAGCTAGGCAGAAGTGGGATAAATTAATGGACTCAGCACCAAACCCAATGCAAATAGGCGTTGCATTGGATTCAGTCGCACAGATGCTACATGGGAAGACATATGATGATTTACATGAAGAAGTTCTTCTCACACTAATTAATGAATTTAAGTCAGCCATGTCCGAAGCTGAAGATATGGCAGACAAAATTAAATCTCTCACTGATGAACAGCAAGCACACGTACAGAAGATGCTTGATATGGGATATGGTGAGATGGCACATAACCTATTAGACGCATTCAACGATGGCAGTAGAGAATCTTAACCTAAACGAAGTATCTGGAAACGCACCTGACAAGAGAGAAGAGTCCTACGATCTTATCGTTGAGAAGAAAGATCAGCACCCTCATGAGCTTGTAGAAAAAGGGCTTAACAGAGAGCTGTTTGATATTATCGAAGCGCATGTAGCCGCACAGAATACATCTGTCGAAGCAAATATAGAAGGCGGACGTGTTGAGCAACCAGTACTTGATAGATATGAGGCTGTAGTTAGAGGTGGAGTTGTAAATGCTAGGGTAGCTGAATCACTACCACCAGCAAATGGTGCTCAAGCCGCGAAAGAGAAGTTAAAGAGTACTTCGGAATTCATTCTTGGTAAGGGATATAAGTCTGTTGCAGACGACATGTCAGGAGCACTCTTGACAGAAGCTACAAATCAAAATATCCAACTAACCGATGCCGCAAGAGCAGCATATGACATGGCAGTATATATGCCTAGGCTTATACGTCCTGGTGCGTTGAATCCAAATAGAGGTGATAGCAATAGGATACCAGCTGACGGTTATGCACAGGAATTTACAGAGACACTTCGACAACATGCATCGGTTGAAAACATTGATCTTAATGAAGATGCATTAATAGAGCTCTTTATTCGTAGCAATCCTGCCGATTTTGATCCAAACAATCCAGAGCATAAAGCAATCTTGACGAGACTTTCTGGTCAAGATACTGATCCAGCGGCTATAAAGCTCCTTCAAGAGCAGTTTGCTGCTAATAAAGAAAAAATTAATAAGACAGTTGCTGGAGATCCAGCAGGTGATACGAGACTCATTGTACATCAATACGAAATCAATGATACTGATACTGATGAAGCAAAAATATTAAAGGGAGCAGCAAACGCTGCTCTTACAGTGCTTCATAATTCTGGATCGGCTGGTAGGGAAACACGTGTTAAGAAGATCCAGCATTCAATCAACATAGTAAATGCGGGTAAGAAATTCTATGAAGAGGCGAAAGCAAAGAAGCCATTAGCAGAAATATCCGAGAATGCATTGAACAATCTCGGACAATTCAATGAAACAATTGCAGATAGACATCCAGAGTCTCGAGAATTAAGAAAAACATTAACTGAAGCAAAAGATAGAACCGTAGAAGTAGAAGCTCTCGCTAGTGGTCCAGTCGGACTCAAACGAGAGATAGTTGGCAAGATGACAGAGCTACTATCAGCTGAAGATAAGGCAACAGTAGAAGCATTACTCGAAAAAGAGCGAAATGGTGAAGGCGGTGTAACGCTTGAGAAGGTCATTGATCGTGCATTAGTTCTATCAATGAAGGGTGATGAAGCTAGCCAAGCAAAGATGAGCGAGTTAGCACACTCTTATGCAAATGTTAGATTCCTCGAGCAGTATGCAAAAGAGCTTGGTGGAGATGATCCTGAGAAACAGGCTGGATACTTTGCAGTACTTGCAGCAAGTTTACTCAAAGAAGGTGATCAACCAAAAGAAAACTTAAAGAAATTAATGTTCGGTCTTGCGAATGGTAATACTGCAGATATTAGGCTGTATGTTACAGACTTCGATCGTATTGCAGCATTACTACCTGAGGGCTTTGATTGGGATAGTGTGAAAGCAAAGATGGTACAAGATGAGAATACTGATATGACAAGAATGCAGCAAGGTAACCAACCGGCAATTGCATTGCGACATCTCAAAACACCAAGTGCTAAAGATGCTTCATATATCAACACTATAATCCCAGACTTCAATAAGATAAGAAACTGGGAGATCGCACGACATGTATACGAACAGAAGGAGAAAGCAGAAAATACAAGATTAGACGAATTGAAGGCAATAGCTCGAGCATTAGGTGTACCAGCAGATAAAGTTGATGGTGCAGCCACTAGACTACTTGAGTTATTAGTACCACCAGCAGAAGATGCTGAGAATTATAGAAAAGGCTTAGTACCATTTGACAAGATTATTGAAGCTGCTGCGACAGGAGCTCCAGTAGGTGATGGTTACCAAAGATATGTAGAAGAGATGAGACATCAGCTTCTATGTGCAATTGAAGGTACAAACCCAGCAGAAGCTGCAGAAGTAGTAAGATTCGAGAATTACGAGCAATTAGTCGACTCTGTAAGAGAACAGGCAGATGAGCAAAATGCCGATAAGCTAGCTGGTGAGATTGACCTAAATGGAAAGAAAGTAACCTCTGAGGAGGCCATGTACTACAATGCAAATCCTGAGGCATTCAAGAAGAACTTTGAAGAACAGAGTGATGGTAAGTGGTGGAAGAATATGTGGACCAAGTTCAAATCTGGTGGTTGGAAGAAATTATGGAAACCAGCAGCTACTATTGTACTATCTGGAGTTGCTGCGACAGCTGGAGGATTTGTTGCAGCTGGTGCAACAGCAGTATTATTAGGTATGCAGGCACACCGTATGTGGACAGGTTTTGGGAAAGCAAAACAACAGTTCCAAGCTGCTAGGGATGACTCAAAAGGACAAGGCTGGAAAGCAATCGCTAAAACAATGGTGCCAGCTGTAGTTGGTCTTGCATGGGGTCTTGGAACTCAGTCAGCATTTGAAATGATTGGATACCCTGCAGGTGCACTTGTGACATCAGCCATTGAGTTGGGTGGTATCTACTTATGGAGAAAGAAAGGTCTGAAAGAATCTCAAAATATCATGCGTACACAGCTTGAGAAGTATCAAAAGACTTTCTCAGATAGAGTTGTTGCAATGACAGAGTCTGAGGCCGATAAAACCTTCAGAGCTGCAATCATGGACGTGCTTGCACTTACAGATGCAGAGCGAGAAGGATTAACAAACCAACAATTAAACGAAAAAATTATTGCATTTAGAAAGAAAGCTTACGAAGATCATGATCAACAGAAGTTACGTCAACTTGGTGGTCTTGTAGATAACTGGATGAAGCATAAAGATGCTGAAGATACACAAACTGATGCAGACAAGAAAGTTTATGCAATGTTGCTATCTGAGAATCTAAGATCTAAAGAAACATTAAAGCAGCATTACAGTCAGATAGCTACATTCACAATCTTTAGTGGTCTTGGTAAGACTACACGTACTATAGGAAGAAGTGTTGATAAGCTATTCGCTGCAACAGGTACAGAAGCCGCAACAGGCTCTGCCGAAGCAGTAAGCGAATCAGCAGCTCCACAGTCTGAGATGACAGTAGCAAATGTTGGAGATAGGTTAGATTCACAATTTGATAGTCACTTTGCACAACAGGGTGGTGGAACATTGCTAGGATTACAAGAACGACAAAATGGTACAGTATTAGCACTGTTTGATACTGATGGAAACGGTACTGCTGATATGGCCGTCCCAGTATCTGGTATGACAGCAGCAGCATTACATGATGGATCTGCAGATGTAAGTACAGCAGGATTAGACTTTGACCATGTCGCTTACCTAGGGCATGAGATGCCATCAGGTACAGATTATGATGAGTATCTAGCTGGTAATCAAGATTTTGCACATGAATTTGAGTCGATGACTGGACATAGCGCAGATAGCGTCACAGCATTTAGCGTTGAGGTTCCAGCAGGTGCACACTCAGGTCCAGTAGGATTCATTGATGTAGACAGAGACGGTGACTTTGACTATGTTGCAGTCATGGGTGAAGATGGAAATATTGATTATGTTGAAAGTGATAGTTACTTCGAATCTATGAATGGATTCGTAGCTATACCTGGCGGTGGCCAGATTGAATATGAAGCTCACCCAATTGTTGATAGTAACGGTAATGTATTCGTATCACTTGAATCAGAAGATGGAAATGTACTTTCTATTGTAAATCCAGTAGATGGATCTCACTTAGATAGTGTTACAACATTGTCGGGATCAACAATTACACTAAAAGATGAGTTTACATTTGTAGTTGAAGGAAGCAGCACATCTACAGTTGAAGTAGGTGAAGTTGCTGAACTACAAACACATTATGATATTGACCAAGATTGGAACTCAGATATGGCCGATGGAGTAGCAGACCACAGTACCCACTGGGGTAGCATTAAGAGAATCGGAGTGGAAAGCGGACTATCAGAAGGTCAGGCTAACCAATTCGCAAATGATGCAGTAGCAGAAGCACGAGGAGGTGGTGGTTTACCTCCTGTATTCAAGGGAGATTCATTTGATCTTAAGAATTTAGCACCTGATACAGTTGAGAAATATCGTGGTATTTTGAACGAGACCGGTGGAAGTACTGTTACAGATACAACACGTGAGATTGTAACTATTTCAAGGACATCAATTACAGTTCCAATGGTAGCAACTGAACTAACTCCAGTTCATGAAAGTGTTTCATTATCATCACTCACATCTACGGCAACAGGATTCACAGTTTACAATGGAGCATTGAATGACTTGCCAGACATCGCAGCTGGTGAAGCTAGACCAAATGCATGGGAAAGACTAGTAAACTGGGGTAATCCAAGAGAAGCAATGGCAGGTACTGATGTTAAAATCGATGGAGCACCTGAAAGTTGGACCGAAGAAAACACAGTAGTTCACTTAGTAACATCAGATGGAACAGAAGTAGAAGTACCATTAAGTAGAATGACTGATATGGCCACAGAGAACGGTGGTGTTGTGGTTAGATATGTCACACAAGATGGAGAATACGCTACAGTTAGCGGTTTTGGAGCATCACTTGAAGGTCCTGACGGAGGAATAATCGGACTCGCAGATGCTCGAATAACAGGTGCAACATACACATTAACAGCAGGTGAAGTAGGGCAAGGTGGTGCAACTGAAGCAGTAGGATATGCAGGCGGAGTTGGCGGTGGAGCTACAGCAAATAATGTAGTCTATGCCAATGGCGTAGGCAGTGGTGCAGCAGCAGGTAGTACAACAACAGTAGTTGGTGATGCAGTACAGAATGCAGGTACAACTACATCTACAGCAAATGTACCAGGCATTGACCCAGAGACAATCTATACACCAGAAGGTTCTACAACAGCTACATCAGAGGTATTTAATGATGGTAACTCAATGGAAGTAGTAGACCCATGGGTAGGTAAAGATTACACAGTTACAAATCCGGATATCGAGTTTGTACAAGTGAACCAACCTTTCTCAAACTCACCAACTAACATTCCAGCATACATGGTGGAAAAGGTGATCAGAGGCCAAGAAGTGCAACTAAAAGATGAATTTGGAGGAGCTACAATAGAATCTAATGGAGATATGGAATTCATATTCTCTGATGGTACCGATATTGATATCCCAGAAGATCGAAATATCTTCGAGACTATCTATGATACAGTAAGAGGTAAAGCTGAGAATGTATTAGAGGATGTGAATGATATGAGAGCAAGTATAAATGCAAATCAAGGAATAGGTGGATATATTCGAAGAGAAATACAAGAGACATCTGATGATTTCGGTAGATTGAACGCTGATAGGCTAATATATGATGCTGGACCTGGTCAACCAGATTGGATACTACCAGAGGAGATACAAGAGTTCAGAGTAGAGACTGACGACGGAATAGTCACAGTACCTAGACATCTAGTCTCATCATTAACCGACGGTGGATTAATGCGAAGAGGAGATGAATCACCATTACAAGGTATCGTACATGGAGTATGGAAAGGCCCTAATGGTGAAACAGAAATGGTATATGACATAGAAGGTGATTTACAAGCAGATGGAGCCCTAAATTCATACCCGTTAACTCCAGAAGAGGCATATAAACTATATCATGATGATTCTTTTGTACCGTCCTATGATGCAGAACAGATTTATCGACCTACACCAGTTGTACCTCCAGTACGGCAAAATGCAGTACCTGTACAACCTAATGTAGCTCCTGTAGCACTAGGTGCTAATTTTGACCCTATGAATACAATTAATAGGGATCAAATGGCGAATGTCCCTGTATAAGGATCTTAGTTTTAGTTATTAAGCCTGGTTTATACTGAAGCTCTGCAAACGCGGAGCTTCTTTTATTTATGAATATCATCAACTTGGTGTATATATAGCATATTTACATATTGCGATCATTTTCTGTAATTTCAAGCCCTTCGGGGGGGGATAATTACAGCATACAATCTTGATAAGTCTTGATTAGCACCTACTAGAGTGTTAATGTGTTTTTGTTAATATACATTGACTATCGATTTAATGCACCCAGAATTACGACAAACCATCAAATTCACCCTGAAAATTGGCTTACCTGTTATCATCCTGTCTCTAGCCCTAGCATTTCTTGTCGGAATCTTTGAATCACCCCATAACCCAGCATTTTCAGATCCAAGCTATGTGATCTGGTGGTGGGCTTCAACCATCTCGACAGTAGGCTATGGTGATATCACACCTGTAACAAATCTTGGGCATTTTTTTGGTATCTTACTGATCTTTTCGAGTTTGATATTCTTTTCGTTGATAATCTCTGAGATTGGGAATATTGTGAGGATCCTAGCTCAATATAAGTCTAAGGGTTACGCATCAGTCAATCATCGTGGACATGTGGTCATTTTGGGATATAACTCATTCACTAATGGTCTAATTGATATGTTGTTTGAAAGATACGGTAAAGATACTAAGATCGTAATCATATCTAATTATTTAAAACAGGTTCCTCGGAGTGATATAGAATTAGTCAGCGGAGATCCTTTAGATAAAGAGATCTTACGAAAAGCAAGTCTTTATCATGCCTCAATTGCTATTATAATGACTAGTGACAATTTGACCTCGCCTGATACATACACCTTAGTTCTTGGTCTCCAGATAGAACGTTATGCACCAAAAATTGTCTCGATCGCCGAGTTGAGAGATCCTCAAATGCGAGATCTGTTTAAGCACACCAAAATGGATCACGTTATTTGGGAATCATCACTTATCGATAGCATACTAAAAGGCGATAAAGAAGAGGAAGTGAAACTCTTCAAGCTTCTTGATTACGCACTGAAAGAAAAATGATCACTTCTGATACGTTAATTATCAACCTTTCAGGTCCAAAACTCATAGCTGTTCAGAACCTGATCAAAAAACTGTCGCTCTAGGTTCAAAGAGCATTATCACCCCAACGGATGCTTCTCTTTATGCGTCTCTTCAGCAAATCTATCGCTCGCATGCACATAGCGGGTCGTTGTCTGCAAACTCTCGTGACCAAGCAGAACCTGTATAGCAGCAGGGGAGGCGCCATTCTCCGCAAGATAGGTCGCAAAACCGTGCCTCAAAGAGTGTGCGGAAGTAGGCACCTGAATTCCAAGTCTACGCCTATATGCTGCGATCTTCTCTTGTAAATGATTTGTAGATAAACGTCGACCGCGTCTGCCATTTCTCCCGCCACTAAAAGGTATAAATAGGGCAGGGGATGTGAATTTCGCTAGAAAGTTCGTGCGTTTGTGATTCTCAAGTAGGGCGAGATTCTGGAACTCGGCAGCTCGCTTCTCATATTCAGCACGAGACATACCATCAGTAAATGCTTTACTGTCATCCCCACCGCGTGAAACACCTATATTCTGGGAGGTTTCACGATCAGTGTTATTTTCTGAGCCATCAATCTCAAGCTCGATCGATTCTTCACCTTCGATATCCAATCCTTTCTTTGTACCAAAACTTATGAGCTTCACTTTCTGACCCGGCATCTTTCCGTCGAACCTTTCGGGATCGACATTCTCATCAACATATCTCAGACGGATACCGAGATACTGGTCGATCCAATACATAGCACGGTGGGTAAGATATACAAAACGACCCTTACGGCCTTTACCAACTATATATAACTTACCAGAGAGTCCCACATTCTCAAGATCTAATCCTATCAATTCGGATATACGCATACCAGTACTGAATAGTAGCTCTAACATAGCACGATTTCGCAATGCCACACGCTCGTCAGCTTCAAATTGCATCGGACATTCGATTAAAGCAACAAGCTCATCGAACTCAGCAACTCCTTTATTCTTCTTATCAGCTTTGATCAGTTTGATCGCATCTGGTGCTACCGGATAATCCAGATCGAATTCGATCCTGTATTTCAAATATGAACGCAATGCTGATAGCATTCGATTGACGCTTCGTGCATCCAAACCTTTAGATGCGTCTGGATGGGTCGATCCTAACTTCAGACTTCCTAATGTACCGTAAACCTTCCGATAGACATCATCCAGATATGTTTCAGACCTCTTGTGCACATTTTCGTCATTCTCGACCTGTTCAGAGGGTATGTTCATAGCACCCTCATCCGCTTCGTTCGTTCTAGACCCCTTAGAGGGCTTCGAGCCCATTTCAGTTGATATACCAGCATTTCTGGCAACATCTTCTCTAAATCTATTCAGATCTATCAGATGATCTCCATTTTTTAAGTATCCTTTATACATGGTGATAGCTTTCTTGTCGAAATTCATAAAATCGTATCCGTTGGTTTTCAGGAACAGAGCAAATATACACAGATCCCTTGCGTAGTTATATACAGTTCGCATTGAGTAATTGTTGTTTTGCAGATCCAATAGATAGTCATCTTGATCTGGTAATTTTGGGAATTTGTATTCCATACTTCAATCTACATAATTAATTGGTATGACACAAATATTTGTGCCAATATACGAAACATCTGTTCTAATATGCAAAAATGCCCGTGAGATAAGTAATTTTGATGAATAAGTACTGTATATATTATTTAGAGCAGATAATAATTCGATTATCAAACACCTCACACCCCTCAGAAATGCCTCTATACCAAGCGAAATAGGGTGCATAGGGGAATTTCCCATCACAAAATAGGGTAAATAGGGGTTATGCTTCAAATATACTGTTAGATAGGGGTTTGTGAATTTGCCAGACATAGTAGAAAGTAGAGGATTTTTTATGAATTTAATAAAGAATTTATAGTAAGTGCGATCATGAATATATGATCTGATATTGGTATACGCAAATAATCCTTTTATATCTGCTTTTAAGCCACTCCTCCGATCACTACCCATACTGTACCGCATATAAGGGTGATTATACTCGGTTGCTACATACCTATACTGTATACAAATATAGACCTATGGTCAAGTAGGATAGAGTCTATCTCCTCTCTAGCTGTAAGTAGCACATGACACTCTTGTCACTCCCCCTGATATTGAAATATCGATGTTTTTATAGGATCGGAAATAAGCACTCATTTAACGCCTCTGACAGTTATCCACACGATATACTATAGGCCGTATGGGCCGATATGTGCTATGGGTCATTGATGACTATAGGCCCCTACCCCTACTCTCTAGTGGGTATACCTCAAATTTTAATATTGGGAATCAGCGATTAAAGAGGATATTTACCAAAAACGCTGCGATAACGACGAGAATATGCTGGAATAACAGTACATTCTTCTTCTCTGACTTACCAAAGGACATTTCCAATCCGATCAAGCCAAAAACTACAGAGGCAGGAACTATAGCACTCAATTCATGCCTCGAACCTAGAAATAATACCGCTAGGAAGGCAATAAGCCCTACTATTGCAGTCGAAAATATTATGATCGAAGAATCTCTGAACCTAATGGACATCTGTGCAAAGTGATTTGCCATGATCGCTATGTATATCGGGAATATGAGACTGATCATCAGGATCATTGGTATAGCGAGATTTATCAAGGCAAAGGAGATGAAGTAGATCATCATTACCGTTGCTATGAATGAGGCGGTCGATGCCACTTGGATCAATGGAATTGGTTTAAAAGAAGCTACATTAAAGATATTTGTCATAAGGAATATCGCATATGTGACGAATACTATGATAAGCAGAAGTATTGATAGAAAAACAAAATCCGATACTCTTGAAAATTCCCTAAAGAAGAACATCATAACAAACAGCACCTCACCTGCAACAAAGATCGAGCTTTGCGATATTGAGACCAGCATCGATCTGCAAGTCACCTTGAATTTGAATGCTACCAACAAACCGATATAGGTGAATATAAAGAATCCTGCAGATGTTGCTAGTAGATCATAATTTGAGTTGATATCGATCAAACCCCACCCCCTGAGCAAGAATAACCCTACCCCTATCAACCCTGCTAAGGTTAACATTCTCCCTCTCTTTCCGTTGTCTACATAGCTTTTCTGTTCTGCCATTATTCAGTGATTTTACCATCAAATAACCCTGATACATACTCTATGCCCTTTTGGGTCAATACCCTACCCCTTGATGTGCGACTTAAAAATCCTTGTTGAAGCAAAAAAGGTTCATAAACATCTGATATTGTTGATATATCTTCAGAAATTGCAGCTCCAAGTGTCGAAAGACCAACCGGTCCACCTCCAAAATTCTCATACATCACTCTCAACAATTCCCTATCTATACGTTCTAGACCATACTTATCTACTCCCAACATATCTAGAGCCTTATTGACGATTTCTATCGTCACATCGCCCTTTATACCATGTGCTTGCTGATAATCCCGTACACGCCTGTAAAGTCTTAGTGCCACCCTACCTGTACCTCTCGAACGACCAGATAACGATTCTAAAGCCTCTTTTGTAAACTTCATCCCTTCGATCCTTGCTGCTCTTTTGATTATCGCAGAAAGATCTTTATCGTCGAAATAATCTAGTCTCTGGACCAATCCAAACCGTTCTCTCATAGGACTACTTATCTTACCGATCTGAGTTGTAGCACCAATGAGCGTGAAAGGTTCTAGATTGAGCCTAATTGTCTTAGCAGAAGGGCCTTTACCCATTACAATATCAATTGCACCGTCCTCCATAGCTGGGTAAAGTATCTCTTCGATATTCCTGGACAATCTATGGATCTCATCTATAAATAGAATATCTCCACGACGGAGATTCGTTAAAATAGCAGCAAGATCTCCTTGTCTTTCAATAGCAGGACCTGAGGTAATTCTGAGTGTTGAACCTACTTCATTTGATATCGATACTGCAAATGTGGTCTTTCCCAATCCAGGTGGGCCATAAAAAAGGATATGATCAATGGTATCACCCCTGCTCCTTGCTGCCTCTATCATCATGATTATAGTTTTCTTCTCTCTGATCCTACCAATGATCTCGTCAAATCGCTTAGGTCTCATCGTCTCTTCCATGGGATCACCGCTTTTGCTTTGGCTCACATTTGTACCATCATCTATACCAGTAGTAGAACTTTGGCCAGGATCTTCAGAATTGATAGATGCAGATGCATCAACGATCTGTAGAACATCATTATCTCCTACGCTACGATCTTGTTGAGGAACAGCCTGATCTGACATATTTGAAACCACCATTGGACAGCCCTATAGTTCAAAATTAATTGATTCGCTTAAAATATCTACCAAGATCACCCTCTCAACACTTGTGCCAAGAGATCTTCAACATTCATCTCCATATCTTCTTCTAATAGTGTATGAGCTTTTTTGACCATACTCTCCATTTCCTCACCTTTGAAGCCCAATGTTCTTAGAGCTTGTTTCATATCCTTGATCATCTCCAAATTTCGTGCGTCTGCCTCTTCCTCATTTACAGATGACAATTCACCAGCAAGTTCAAGTATTATCTTTTTTGCGCCCTTAGGACCTAATCCTGACACCTTACTTAAGCTTTTATGATCAGTCTCAAGGATCAACTGCTTGACCTTCTCTTCTGGATAGGTTGCCAAGATAGATATACCGATCTTTGGTCCGATCCCCGATACACCTATCAATATTTCAAAAAAGTCTCTTGTAGAGGCCCTTTCAAATCCATATAAGGTTTGACTGTCTTCACGGACTTGCATACTTGTATATACAACAACCTCACCTTTTGCTCCTGGGAATTCGTTTGCTGGCACAGTCACCCTATACCCCACTCCACTCACAGTTATCAGATCTAGGTATTTTAAGTTTGATATCATACGAATTTCTGAAACTATGCCTTTTAGTTGTACGATCATTCCGATTATTGTCTAGAACTTAAATTTCCACTGTAGATCATATCATATGCACAAATAGCTACAGCGACAGCATCTGCCGCATCATCTGGCTTAGGAACTTCTTGCAGACCACAGATCATTCTAACATTTTCTTGGACCTGAGCTTTCGTCGCTCTCCCATATCCAGCAATTGAACTTTTGACCTGTAATGGGCTAACCTCTACTATACCGATACCGAGATTCTGCAACATGTATAACATAACTCCTCGCGCTTGACTGACAGACATAGCTGTTTTGACATTTTTCTGGAACAGAAGGGTTTCGACCCCTGCGAATTGAGGTTGGAACTTGTCAAGCAGAAAACTAATATCTACAGCGATCTCATTGAGTCTTTCAGGGATGGCTAGGTGTTTGTCTGTTGTTATGACGCCATAATCTATCAGCCGTGCGTTACGAACATCATCAAAATCAATAACAGCCCACCCGACTAGTGCATATCCCGGATCAATTCCAAAGAAACGCATGCATCATTATCATTATCTTAATCTCGATCTATAGCTGATCATCAATATCAGTCCATACAGACTGGATATCATCATGCTCCTCCACAGCTTCAACAAATTCCCTGATCCTCTCCACTTCCTGTTCATCAAGCTCTTTCTGTACCTTTGCCCTCCAGATAAGCTCTGCGGATGTGATCACATAGCCCATATCTTTGATAGTATCTCGTACTGTGGTCAATGATTTTGGATCCGTATATACATCTAGATATTCGACATTTTCCTCATCATCGTGATAATTATCAATATCCGTGATCCCCTGGATCTCCATAAGTGCAAGGGTCACCTCCTCAGGATCTGATGGTACAAATTCATCGCTATGTCCATACTTTTCTGATTTCTTCATAGACCCTGCCTTCAATGTGACCAATCCCAGCTGATCAAAATTCCACATTACAGCTCCTGCTTCAGCCAAAGCCCCCCCTCTTTCACTAAATGTCTTTCTGAGATCTGCAACTGTTCGATTCTTATTATCCGTCAAGGTTTCTACTATCACAGATACGCCTAAAGGTCCGATACCTTCATATGTGACCTTTTCCAGATGAATCTCCTCCGAGCCTTTACCTGCTCCCCGATCTACTGCTCTCTGGATATTGTCAGCAGGCATACTGGCACTTTTAGCCTTATCGATCAACAACCTCAAAGAGAAGTTCGATTCAGGGTCACCCCCTTCTCTAGCAGCTATAGTTATCTGTTGGGCTAATTTTGAAAATACTTTTCCTTTTTTTGCGTCTGTCAAAGCTTTCTTATGCTTGATCTTTGACCATTTTGAATGTCCTGACATAGAGTCGAAAATGCTAATTAACTGCTGTATTCTATCACACTAATCAGTTTGAATATATCTGATCACAACTGCTACATAAGATCCTCTAGGTTAATTGGATTCTTTTGGTCCCTCAATAACCGGGAGCGGTGATCGTTGCGGGTTCGCATTACGATCGTTACCCAGCGCATTTTCAGAGGGAGATGTGTTTGAGTACCCTGGACTTGTATCCCTATCGTTCGCTTGTGAATCTTTTGCAGAGGATCGATCTGGTGGTAATTTTTGCTGACGATCGTTGCCCTGTGTATCCCTTGTCGATGACGGATCTTGGGGTTGCTTCTGCTGACGATCGTTGCCCTGTGTATCCCTTGTCGATGACTGATCTTGGGGTTGCTTCTGCTGACGATCGTTGCCCTGTGTATCCCTTGTCGATGACTGATCTTGGGGTTGCTTCGAACTGGCACCATCAGACTTCCCCTTCTTCTCACTATAAGTTAGCTGGCTACGGTTTCCCTGTTGACTATAACTTTGATTTGCCCATCTCTGTATCTTATCCTCTATCACCTCCTGTGGAGTGCCGTAACGCTCTCGTGATACCTGAATGATCTTCTCCCTCTCACCATAAGGATCAAGCCTCTTCTTATAATCAAGCGATTTCGCACTAAATGGCTTTGATGTCATACCATCAATACAGAGCTTTAAATACATCGAGTGAGATTCGAGTGATACTAGATCTTCTGAATCAAAGATCGGAGCAAACTCTTGAGCTAAAAGACTTGCATCAGATTGGCTCACAACAAAAGAAGATAATGTACCAACATTTCCAAATATTGCATGACGAACCGTCAACGGGATCTGTTCAATGTATTGGTTCGTCATAGTGAGGTTCAGCCTGAATTTACGAGCCTCTGAAAGGATCTTAGCAAAACTGTCAGTAGCAAAATTCTGGAACTCATCCACATATAGAAAAAAGTCTTCTCTTTCATCTTCAGGTATATCAACCCTTTGCATAGCAGCTGCTTGCAATCGGGTGATTATCATACCTCCTAGCAATGATGCGTTTTCCTCACCAATCTTTCCTTGTGCTAGATTTATCAACAGTATCTTCTTACTATCCATGATCTCTCTGAGATCGATAGTTGATTTCACTTGTCCTACAATGTTTCGGATGACCGATGACGAGATGAACCTACCTACTTTATTCTGGATAGGTGCTACAGCTTCTGTGATCAATCTGGAATTCTGGGACATCTGCTCATACTCATCCTGCCAGAATTTTAACAAGATCGGATCCTTAAGTTGTTTTAATATGAATTTCCTATAATTCGTATCGATCAGTATCCTCTGCACAGCAAGGATAGTAGTCCCCTGAGCCTCTATACAGGTAGCTACTGCATTCTGCAGGATATACTGGAGTCTAGGTCCCCACGAATCACCAAACTGCTTTTTAAATACACTAACGACACCATCAGCAACAAGATCACGAAGCGTAAGATCCTCTAACTCCAACATATTGAAACCGATCGGAAACTTGCTATCGGAGGGATCAAAATACACCACATCATTGACCCTCTGTGGTGGGATATAGTTCAAGATCTCATCGATATCCTGCCCGTGTGGGTCGATATAACATACTCCATCACCTTTCAAGATATCCGACACGATCATGTTCTTGAATGTAGCCGACTTCCCTACTCCAGTCTTTCCCAACAGATACATATGTCTACGTCTATCATGTCTTTTCAAACCAAAAAGTATCCTCTCTCCTCTATAATCTGTTTCTGCAAATATATTAATGTCTTCATCAGAACCTACAACAGGAACATTCAACGGTGGTTCTGCCTTTCTAGCCCTACTCCAATGAATATTTGGGGTTTCCACTGATATGTTGGGGAGATGGTATATAGAAGCAAGCTCCTCGATATTCACAATATCGATCTGATCAGCAGGTAGATACCTACGAAGATAATCCTGATATATCTCCTGACCACTCATATCGGGTACAGAATGTATAAAACCATTCAGATGAGATGTTGTAAACTGCTTAAAACTCGCTACAACATCTCTGAGAAGCTGTTCTGAAGTAAATTGATCACCCGCTTTTGTTATCACCCTTATAGTTATCTCAAATCCTGGCTTCAACATCTTTTCTTCGATCTGCCTAAGCTCTTCATCCTGACCCGGTATCAGCTTTACAACTTGCTTTGCAGCAGGTTTATCTGATGTGCCTGATGTATTTAGATTTGTAAGTGTACCTGACATGTCGCTAAGAAACCTCTGCCAAAGGTTTTTCTGACCAGGATCTTTTCCATCCCGGATAGCTGTTATGTATTCTTTTGAATTTTCCTGCCAATAATTAGCTATGGGCCTCACAAGTAGTTGTAACCAAATATCTTGTCCCTCTGAAAGATCTGCCATTGCCGCAGTAATTGCTGCCAGTGGGTCTACTTCAAAATTTCGAAATGTCTTGATGGGGAAAATATAATCTTTCTCAAGCTCGATCAGTCCAGTGGTAACATACGCCTGATAAGGTTCACCATTGGACAAAGTAGCTTGGATCGGCTCCTGCGTATAATCCTTAACAAGGCTGATATCGGCGTTTGGATACTGTGCATACACCTGCCCCTCAATGAATTTATACAGGTGCTGTGGGGCTACTATAAAGAACCTAATACCGTTCATGCCATTCGAAACTATTTCAAAGCTCACCATATCCAAGGATTTCTTTGCATCACGCAAGATCCCATGTATGGAGGCGAACATCTGTTCAGAAGCTAACGGTGTTTTATCATTCTCTCGTGGAACCAGTACTTGCATCACCACTGGATTACGAACCTCTTCAAAGACCTCTACTTCATCATCTTCTTTTCGTGTATAGAAATACACAAATACAGTAAAGCCTGCAGAAAAGAGTAGAGCTATGAGCAGTATGACTTGAAACATGATGACACTATTTTAACAAGAAATTACACAATACAAAAACACTTTAACAATTCGAACATTATTACTTTCTTTAATTATGAACCATACTTTTATACCCCTTGGGTGCGATTGGGGATGAGACTGGGTCCTGCTTCGCGAGACCCAATCCCAGAATGGCTGTGGAGTAACAAAAATACCTTGGCCAACGGTCGAGGGATTTAATCTCTTCACACCGTTGATTGCGAACACATATATAAACTATTCAGAGTCGTTCACTAACCAGCTTGAATCAATATTCAGATCCATACCTAGCACCAATACAATGTCTCCGGTTGTTAGAAATGAAGGTCTTTCAGGCTCTACGATAACATCTACTGGCATCAGTTGTCTGATGGCACTGATCGTATGACCGAATCGTTCTGCATCTGATGTATAGATAACACTCTTTTCGTAAAGATCATCCGTGTTGTTGATCCTGATGACATTCATACCATTATTAGATAATTTTCTCGTATACCTCGAAGCAAGCCCTGAGATCTCACTCCCGTTATAAACCTCGATCTTTGCCTGTTCCCGCTCTACATCCTTGTCCAAGACAGCATCTCCGATATTTTTCAGCCTATCGTCAACACTTGCATAAGTGACTACGGGGATCTCTATACCAAATTCACTAGTTCGTAACTCCTGTAGCTCTGATAGCTCAAAATCGAAATATTCTTCTGGATCATCCTGTACAGCTCGAATACTTCCCATCAGAGCAACTATCCTATCTATCCTTATATTACTGTCAGTACCATTTGCTATCTTGACGATCTCATGGTTGTTGATAAGGAGATTGATCGGACTAGCGCTACCTATCATTCTCGTCAAGATAGAAAAGCTGTCATTATAATCTTTCAGTTCGCCAAACATAGTACTCACAGCTTGATCATCTAACCAGATATAATTATTGAACTTATATCCTAACAGCTGTCCTAACTCCCAGATCGTATACTCTTTTCCAGCACCTTTCTCTTCAAGTTCTCCTAGATAATACAGATTAGAAACTGGCGTATAATCAGCAAAATTCGAAAAACTACTACTAATGTAGATATTTCCCGGGATATGTACGATCCACTGCTTTGCTTTCTCCTTGTTTTGCACAACTACAAATGCGTGTTCTATCCTAAGATCCATGCCGGTGGATGTTGTTAATACGATCAATGTACTTTCAGTTACCAGATCAACATTATCTATTGGTTTACGTATGAACTTGGAGTTATTTATAGTTGGTTCGATCTGTATAGCTGAGAGTGAATTTGTGATATCTACCCAATTTACGACCAAGACTAAAGCAGATACTACAACAAGTAGGATGATCAGATTTCCGCGTGACATATATCTACTCAGATCATGTATCCTTCCCTTCTTTCTACCTTTGCTTGAGCGTCCTGAACCTGATACAACCAAAGACCTTTTACTGATCCTTCCTTCCGATCTTTTTTTACTATTTTTCTTTCTATTATTTTTCGTCATTTTGATAATCTACCGATATTACTCATACCCTATAGCTATATTTCCGTTTTCATATCGCGTTTAGTACACTTTATTTACCCCCTACACACCCGCACCACTTGTTACATATTTGTTACATTACACCGCTTTATAGACGGGCTTGTCGAATTTGGTAAACCACCCTATGTATTTACCTCTCTTTTACTTACTCGGATCAAACTGTGCAGGCAGTTACTGTATAACTTCTTTATACATGTATTTAATAGCTCTATACCGCTAATATAAACCACCTCGACATTCCCACACACTATTTATCCTACTTATATACAAAAATACCTGTAGAATGAAGCTATGGCCTAGATATTTATATTATACGCCAGACTCTATCTTCTCCATCGACAGCGATCCCAAGCACAACTGAAGTTAGATCTATCTGATCAGGGACATCGTATTTACTAGAATATAACGAATCACCATCGATCGGACAACCCAAGTACATCAATGTTGCTCTGATCTGATGGGTTCTTCCGGTTTCGATCCGTATCAGAAGCTCATTGTCACCATATCTTCGTATAAATGATACAGAATTACGCGAGTTGCCCACCGTTGCATGAGTCGGACGAAACCACATTCGTTTTCGATGTAATGGATCTCTTTCGATCACCCCTGTAGCATTTAACCAGCCCGTTTGAGATATTGAGTCAACACCGCCCTCTTTCCATTCTGTGATGATTCTATCGAGTTCTGAGGGCATCTCGCTTAGGTCTTCTTTATTCTCCCCACCGATAACATCCAATGCTGTTGATGAATGTGCGTGATAGATCTTCAAGACCGTATGTCTACTGAACTGATCGGCAAGGTCAATTTGTGTAGAGCGATCTTTTGCAAAAATGATCAATCCGCCCACCGGCTTATCCAATCGATGCACCAACCCCGAACGAACCAATGGTGCTGTATCTACACCGGTAGATGAGAAATACCAATTAACTCTATTTGCGAGATTATCTTGCTCATTTCCTATACCGGGATGAACTGCAAGACCACGAGGTTTGTTCAACACCAGATATGATCTACTCTCCTCTATGATCTCAAGATCACCTCGTATCGGCTGGATCTGATTGATACTCTCCCTTTTCTCTCGTATATTCACCAAAAGCTCCATTAAACGATCCTGATCCATCTCGACCTGATCACCCTGTTTCAATCTATATGAAGGCTTCTTGATCAGGGAATTGATAGTCACAATATCCGACAATATATTTTGGACCTGCTCTCTGGACACAGTACTAACGTCAGTCCCAACCTCAAGGGATCGTATCAACTGAAGGACAAACATATCTAATCGCACTCCTTTATCTTTTTCTGTTACTTCTGAATGTAGCAAGATTCAATTCCACAAAGATTATATTCCACAATAACACTATTATACCAAGGGTAACAATAATATCCGTCCCATCGAACATAAAATTTCCGAATATCGAAAAATTATCGCAATTCGCACCAAATATCATATACTCCACAAGACTACTTGCACACCCAAGCAAGACCATATAAACACCATATTTGGGCATCTTCTCATGAATATCCGTCTCCTTTTTACGTACTGATCTCAATAGAAAGATAAGCGACATCAGGATCAAGAAGATCTCTACAAATGGAAGCTCATATACTCTTTTGATCGTATCTACTACTGAACACTCTCCGTTCTTTCGATAGAAAAATCCGATCCATTGATCAGTAAGCAGTATGATCACAGTTGGAACCAAAATATTTACCGACGCTTTAGTTCTGATCTTTTTTATCACTGATGCGGATCGCTTGGTTTAGGGAGATCCTCCTAGGTGTCAAAGTCTTCTGATCGTCTGTTGTTGGTGTTTTTCTGCGAATATCCAATATATACGATATAGCCATAAAGCATCCTAAGATCACAAATCCATAAATATGATATCTATCCATGTTGATCAAGGGCTGTGACAAAAATGTATAGCTGATGAACCAAATGTCTAATACAAGATAAAATAGTACCAAAACCCTGGACATCCTCCTGTACGGGTCGTGTCTATCTTTATAAAAGCGTTTTATTGAATGCACCACGACCTGTATCACAAAAGAAAATATGAATACCAGAAACCCATTGAGGGTAACCCTACTGTCGCGAGCATATAGTCCATATAGAAGTAGTGCACTACCTAGTAGAAAATTCGCCGAGAACAGAACACTTCCCATCATTTCTCGCCATCTCCACTTCTTGATATATACCGTGTAAAAATACCCAAGTATCAGGTATGCAAGGAACATCGGTATAAATAGGAATCCACCATCCCATATACTAAACAATCTCCATGGCATCGCACGAAAAAGGTATATTTGCTCTCCATATCTTTCGTATGGTAGATAGAACCAATTCCACTGTGAAAACTGATCCCAACTGGTAATGATATAAGTCACTCGCCCCCATACCAACATCAGAAGCGTAGAGAAGAACCATTGATCAAAAATCGAATTTCGGTTCTTTTTTGCCAGATCGGCTTCCCACCAAAAGATCATCATACCGACAAAATAAACAAGCCCAAGAAGTGGTACAAAGCTTATGCTCGTAGGAATGAACGATAGTGAATTGTATAGGAATTCTTCCATATTTTGATCTATTTAGATCGTTTTTTCTTCTTTCTTTTCTTCTTGTTCTTCTTGGAATTTTTAGATCTAGTAGATCGATCAACCTGTGCTGAATTTCTATCTCCGGAAGTTATCTGCTCTTTGCTAACTTCTACTGTTTCATCAGATCCAGCAGTATTAATATCTTTCATATCAAGACCCCCTACTTCATCATCATTAGTCAGACTATCTGTACCCGAATCCTCCATAACTTCATTATCCAAAATACCATCTTCTCTACTCTCGCCTGCATCGATAGACTCGTCAACCTGATCTACACTGTCGCTTACCATGTCCTCATCGGTAACATCACCAACTTCTGTAGACGCCTCATCTTCCATATCCGAGATCATATCCTCCAAATCACTCTCTACTCTTTCTACAGTATCTTCATTATCAGATTCATCCTGAAGAACTTCATCAATAACCTCTTCGATATCAGCCATCTCTTTTTCGAGTTCTTCATCAGTTAACTCAGATATCTTTTCTGTAAAATCGCCACTTTCTTCATCAATAATAGTTTCGGGAAGTTTCTGTTCTTCAGTTTCGGAACTGTTCTTATCTTTGATACTGTTGTCCTTCCGATCGCTCTTGGAAGGTTTGATCGATGCAACTATGTTGACCACAAAGTCATTTACTGCTTTTCCAAGTGACATGACCCCATGCATAACAATATTTCCTAATCTCACAGTCACTCCAGTTGCTGTCTTATATCTAGTCCCTTCTTGTTCTACCTTAAATCTGATCTCCTGACGAGATTGCTCAACTCTCTGTCGAATGACCTCTTTAGAGATACCTTCCTCTTCTGGTAGTGGATGAAGTACTTTTTCCTTACAATATGGACAGAAATTCCATTTACGATCCAACATCATCTCACAACCTTTACATTTCACTTTCAATTCGTATGAGCATGATGGACATATATTGAACCCGGGACTTAGCTGGTCCCCACATTGCGGACAATCTCCGAGCTCAGAGGTTTCATAGAGGAGGTAACGTCTTTCTAGGTCGCCCCAATAGACATTCTCTATAGTTTCTTTTGGCCTTAGGATGAGATAGATTATCAAACCCACTACGTTAAAGGGTGCAACCAATAAAACACTAAAGATCCTAAAAAGTATGTTCCGAGTTCTCTCTCCTGAATCGATCCAAACCCAGACAGCGATAAAAAACCAGATAACCACAAGACTAGCAAGGAAAGATCGGATCAAGATATTGAAATCAAAATTACCCACACCTTCAAGCATATCTAGCAAAGTACTCTCAAAATCCATAATCTTTGGTATAAGTTTAATTCCTGTAGATCGAAAAGACCGTTAATTGGTGGTCGAGGAGGGAATCGAACCCTCACGCTATTGCTAGCACGGGATTTTGAGTCCCGCGTGTCTGCCAGTTCCACCACTCGACCAAGCTAGAATATGATATCGCAGAAACGCCTATAAGACAAGAAGATTAGCCAGTATTGGATAATATCCACTAAGAAAAGTAACAGAAGGATATTTGAACTATCTCTGAAGTACAGAGGATGAGTCCTTATGAATCTTTGTATATATTCCTAAAACTTGCGATATCACCAACCCAAGCCAATTCAACTATTCCGGTTGGTCCATTTCTGTGTTTTGCAACATAAAGGTCGGCAACATTCTTTCTGTCCGTATCAGGATTATATGTTTCCTCCCTGTCGATGAACATCACAATATCAGCGTCTTGCTCTATTGAACCTGACTCTCGCAGATCGGAAAGTTGTGGTCGGCGATTTGTACGGCTTTCGATAGCACGAGAAAGCTGTGAGAGTGCTACTACTGGCACTTCCAATTCACGAGCAATATTTTTTAGTCCTTGAGATATCTGTGATACTTCTTGTGTTCTTCCCTCACTACTATCAGCATGCATTAGTTGTAGATAATCTACAAAGATTATATCAACACCCCTCTCAAGAGCCATGCGCCTAGCTTTAGTACGTATCTCATTTATACTCTGCCCTGGTTTATCATCAATGTATATCTCGGCTTCAGAAAGCTCCCCCATCGAATCCGCAAGTTTCATAAATTTCTCATCATTCAATCTTCCTGTTCGGATCTCCCAAAACGGTATACCAGCCTGCATACCAGTCAATCTATCGATTATCTGCGTATTACCCATTTCTAGAGAGAAATACAGCACCTTCTTTTTCTCATACACACCTGCTGCCCGCAGAAAATCCAATGATAACGATGTTTTTCCTACTGATGGTCTGGCGGCCAGTATGATCAGATCGGATTTCTGGAACCCTCCCAGCAGTTTATCAAGCTCTTTAAATCCGGTAGATATACCTAAACCTGCAGAATTCTCATCTGCTCTCTCAGCTCTCTCATATGCTTCTTTGAGTAGATCCTTGATGTGAACAAAATTTGTTGAGACACCCTGTTGAGCTACACCAAAGAGTAACTGCTCACTTTTATCCACAACCTGCTGAACATCTATCTGCTCATCAAATGACAGTTCAGTGATCTTTGCAGCTGAGCTGATCAGTTTCCTCCTCAAGGCGGCTCCTCTCACTATCAGAGCATAATCCTCCGCATGGGCTGATGTTGGCACAAAACTCACAAGATCAGCAAGATATGAACGTCCTCCTATCCTCTTTAACGCCTTTTTGGCCTTGAGCTTATCAGAAACAGTAACAAGATCGATCGGTTGACCCTCTTCGAACAGCGACATCAATGATTCATAGATAGTTGCATGTCTTGGTTCGTAAAAGTATTCGGAACGAAGCACTCCTGCGACATTTATGACAGCATCTTTATCTAAAAGCATCGAGCCTAGAACTGACTTTTCTGCATCGATATTTTGTGGTGGTATCCTATCCATACTCTACTATCTTGCTTAACCTATCCTTAATTATATCTAAAGCTCTTCTGAATTATGTGAAGCTACCCTTAATTATATACGAAGCTATCCTTGATTATATCTAATGCTGTCCAACCCTTCCAAATCATTAAATACAAGTTCAATCAAGTACCACTATTTCTATCACCTTACTCTCCTGCTCAGTTCCCGATGAGAGAACGAACTTATTATCATTTGTCACATGGGTATATCCAAACTGTTTGATGAATTCATCAACTCCCTTCAAGGAAGCAAAGTCCCCCTTGAGTCCACTCTCTTTATATCCGCAAGGTATCATATATGTCGGGTCGACCTTACTGATGATCTTCTCTAATTTATCAAAATTTGGAAACACCTCTGCATCACCGACTGGTAGGATCAGAAGGTCAACATCCCCAAGATCTGCAAACTGTTCTACTGCTATAGATTTAGATATCTCACCCACATAAACTACTCGTACATCTTTCTCATCTAAGATATAGAAGTCTGTTCCTTGTGGACGTCTGATCAGCACCCCTCCGAGTTCATATTCTCCAGGGCTTGTGATCTCATGCAATGACTCTCTCTTTTTGGGTTCTATCTTCTTGTAACCGGAATCCTCTATCACACTATGTGATCCGATGTATTTCTCTCCTGTGAATAGGACAACCTCTCCCGTAGTCTTTCCTATAGTCACTCCGGCTTCCTCGGAAAGTAACGGATCGGTGATGATATCTATCTCTTCACAACTAAATCTAAATGTTATGAATCCTAATTTCTTGATCTTCATGGTGATATTCGATTACATTAAGTATCTGAAGTACTCCATCAGAGTTCAGCGTATTCTACACCATACAGAGAAGCGTCTGAAGTGTATCTTCTCCAGAAGGATATATTGATCGATAGTTCTCGGACAGTATCTGACACATAAATCGCTTATTTAAGCAGACTAACTGCTTCGTCGAGGTTTGAAAGTATGCTTTGCCTCACCTGCTCTTTGACAAGCTCCAGCTTAACACTCTCTAGTGAAGACATCACAGCCTGTATCTGGGGGATAACTTTCTCGTTCGGTTCTTCGTTTTGCAAAAGCTTTTCTACCCCTCTGATCTGTCCTTCTATCCTATGTAATCTATCAATCATTGACGAGGGTCCTTTTCTTGGCATCGAATTTTAAAGTAACAGCTTATTTATAACCATTGTAATACCCCTGGGGGTATAGGTCAAACCCAAGTTATTAAGGTGAAGCCTGGATCACTACAAAGTAGTTTTCCGTTAGATCACGTATTCATAGTGAGGGGTCTTAAGTGGTTCTAAACTGGGCTATTAGCTGTGCAATAAAGGAACTACCAGCACCACACCTCCCCGACTATAAGTTAGCGGGACAGGTGTTGTATGGGTCATACCTATCTGTTATAATCACCCCGTCATGAAAAAAGATATCCATCCCAAGTACAACCACAACGTAAAAGTGACTTGCTCCTGCGGTAATACATTTGTTACCGGTTCTATACTGGATGAGATCACGACCGAGCTATGCTCCAAATGTCATCCCTTTTTCACCGGTGAGCAAAAGATCGTTGATACAGACAACTTGGTTGCCAAGTTTGAAGAGAAACGAAGCAAAGCCCAAGACTCGTTCAGGTCAAAGAGACAAAAAATGCAGGAAAGAAAGAACAAACTTCAAAAACTCGACGAGAAGAGCTCAGCATCTGCAGGTCTCACACTACGAGATATGTTGGAGAATATTGGCAAGTAGATCCTTTTACCGTTCATTTCACTTCTCAACCTAATTGAGGACGATTTTGATGCTTGATATTCCCTATTTACAAAATAACTATCAACTTGCCCCACTTACCCAGCAAAAAAAAGAGCTGGAGGATCGAATGGCTGTAGCACACCAGACCGGTGATGATATGTCGTTCCTTTCTTCTGAACTCAACTATCTATCAAATAGACATAAATTGTATACACAGTTGAATTCACTGATCGAGCAGTACAAACAAGCAGAGCAGTTAGAAACATCCGAAGATGCAGAACTACAAGAATTGGCTATAGCAGAACTCCGATCCATCCCAGAAATGATCAATGGCATAGTGGAACAGATCGATGAGATAGAAATTGCAAAGGAACTAGCCGACCCTGATGACAGTCGATCGGTCATCATAGAGATCAGAGCTGGTGCAGGAGGAGAAGAAGCATCGCTTTTTGGTGCAGATCTTTTCAGGATGTATACAAACTATGCAACCTCCCAAGGATGGAGTGTTGAACTCATTGACGCTAGTCTAAGTGAATCAGGAGGATATAAAGAGGTCGTAGGACATATAAAAGGAGAAGGAGTTTATGAGAAATTAAAGTACGAAAGCGGTGTCCATAGAGTACAACGTATACCAGTAACTGAATCAGGTGGAAGGATCCATACATCGACAGCATCCGTTGCAATATTACCAGAAGCAAAAGAGATCGAGATCGACATCAAGCCCGAAGACCTAAAGATCGAGATCATGCGAGCATCCGGAGCAGGAGGACAGAAGGTAAATAAAACATCTTCTGCTATTCGTATAACTCATTTGCCATCAGGCATCGTTGTAAGTTGTCAGGAAACAAAGGTTCAAGCTCAGAACAAGGAAAAGGCTATGCAGATACTCAATGCGAGACTATACGAACAGAAGAGGCAAGAGATGCAGGATGAGCGTTCGGGGATGCGCAGTTCACAGATCGGTGGTGCAAAAAGATCGGAGAAGATCCGTACATACAATTACCCCCAGAGTCGTATCACTGACCACAGGATCAAAACATCATGGCATGACCTAGAAGGCATCCTGAACGGCAATATCGACGAGATGCTTGAAGACCTACATAGAGAGATAACTTCGCTTCAATTATTGGAGATAAAGAAGCAAAGGATAAAAGAACAGGGAAAGTCGAATTAATGTAAAAATTGATCTGAACTGATCTTGCAATCTTATGATAGATATTCCTCCATCTAAAAAGAGTACCTCACCAGTGAACGACCTACACTCTATCATCAAACTACTATCAGATATCGATTATCCTGATCCTATACGGGTTGGCAAGGTGATACACCGTTACATTGAGAATTATCCACATTTAGAAACAGAGGTTCTTGCAAGACTACGAAGTGATGAACCTTATGAAAAGATCGTCGGATCAGCTGAATTCTCAGGGCTTGAATTTGCCGTGAATAAAGATGTACTTATTCCACGTTCAGAATCTGAGGTCTTAGTTGAACACGCACTGGTAGATCTGCTTCATCTTCATCCAAAACCACCACACCCAACTATATGTATAGATGTGGGTACAGGAAGTGGTAACCTCATCATCACTATGGCAAAAAGATATATTGAGGAAACTTCTGACCAGCATCAAAAATTTAATAATGACCCTCTGTTGAACTTTTTGGGAGTCGATATTAGCAACGAAGCTCTTGATGTAGCACTTTCAAATGCATCAACCATATTTGAAGGTGAAGGTATTGTCAATTTCGCAGAGAGTGACCTTTTAGAAGATGTTTCTTTTGACCCATCAGCTCAGCTTATCATCATGGCTAACCTACCCTATGTGACAGAGAGTGAATTTCCAGATCTCGATCCCTCTGTCAGGAATTTCGACCCCAAAATATCACTGGTTGGAGAAGATACAGATGGCTTGGGACACTATCGAAGATTACTGATCCACCTCTCAGAATTGAATAATGATTGGATCGTACATTTTGAGATGGATCCTTCTCAGGTGACTGATCTGATCGGTTGGCTCTGGTTATCCGGGATCGCCGGTATATCAGTAGAAACTTATCATGATCAATACGAAAAGGTTCGATTTATTCGACTTGAAAAGCAGAAGTGAATTAGTTAATATCTACTGCAATGATACTATCCGACAGAACAATTAAAGAGAAGTTGAAAAGTGGTGAGATAGCGATCGAACCCTTTACACCTGAAAATCTCCAACCTGCTTCGTATGATCTGACATTAGGCACAAAAGCTTTGGTGTTCGATATCACCAACCATACAGAGATAGATGTCAAAAAACCAACCGAAGATCTCATGAGAGAATTAGACATCAATCAGTTTGGCTCTCTAGTGGTACATCCTGGTGAGTTCGTGCTTTCAAATGTTGCTGAAATTGTTGGAGTTGATGCCTCGCATGTAGCTCGGCTTGAAGGTAAAAGCTCTCTTGGTCGATTAGGACTTATCGTACATGCTACTGCTGGTTTCTTGGATCCAGGAAACAAACTACGCATGACACTAGAGATAAGTAACATCGGAGCACTTCCTGTGCGCCTATACCCAGGTATGAAGATTGCCCAGATCGCATTCGAACAGTTAGATCAACCTAGTGAGAAGCCCTACGGTTCAAAAGAACTAAACAGCAAGTACTTAGGTGATATGACTGTAAAAGCTAGCCAGATCCACAAGAATTTCTAACCCACTACACTCCAAGATATCAACCATTATTCACTTCATAATTTGTGTTGACAGTTTCAAAGAAATTTACCAGTTCTAATGTATCGTTTGCTGTACCCATCCATTTTGCGGGATTACCGACATTGAACTCAGTATCAAACCCAAGCTCTTCTAATCTCCTATCAGCGATATACTTCACATATTGCATCACATAATCAGCATTTAACCCGAGAATCCCGTTTGGAAGTAACTGCTCAGTGTACTTAGATTCCAACTGAACCGCTTTGATTATCATTTCTCTAACTTCATCGGCAAACTCTTCTGTCACGATCTCTGGATGTTCTTCCAAGATCGTTAGTACTAGGTTTATACCGAATTTCAGATGGAGACTCTCATCCCTGACGATCCAATCCACAAGATTTGCGAAATTCTTCAGAAGATTCCTCTGTCTAAAGCTCAATCCCAGCATAAATCCACTATAAAACCAGATACCTTCGGTAATGATATTAGTAGCAACGATATTTTTGACGAATGTTTGGATACCACTCTCAGAACTGATATCTATCTCCCCTCCTCTTAGTGCACTTACATGATCAAGCAGAAAATCCTCTTTTGCTTTCATACTAGGTAGATCTTCATGTAGAGAGAAAGCTCTTTTTCTATCGATAGGAAATGTTTGTAGAACATACTCAAATGACATCGAATGATTAACCTCCTCCCACATCTGACGTGTCAGATACATCGTGACCTCAGGGGCTGACAGATATGGCATCATACCCATGACAATTGACTGATTGACCCGAAATTCGGCAGGATTAAAAAATCCCATGAACAGTGTTACAGCCTCTCGTTCCTCATCTGACATAGTCCTCCAATCGGCGAGGTCTTCCATCAGAGGGACTTCGTGTGGAAACCATGTATTTGCGACAGCCTGCTCAAGAAGATCATATGCCCACTGATATTCGATCTTATCAAGTTGGGGGTCTTGATGTAATTTTACTTTTTGTAACAGCATAATATTCTCATAATAATTTAATTAGCTAATGATCTGTGAAAGACCTTATTCACAGCTATCACACAACGCGCGCTCTGCGGGATCTACAGGACATGCATTTCCTTTTATTGTAGGGATTCTATTCATATCAACCTGATCAACCTTCATGGTTGGGGGATACATCGTAGAATCAGCAAGTTCGCCACTATCTGCAGATGCAGTTATCACTGCAAAACCCCTACTCCTGGGCTTTTCTTTGGCAACATCCCTTTCAGACCCTTTAGATCTCTTGCCTTTGCTTTTCATTTGCATCTTTGTTTCTTTCTCTTTCTCCTGTGGTGCTGATGAACTAGCTTGTTTTTCTGGTGAGCTAGCTTGATCTTCTTGATGTTGTGAATTAAGTTGTTTTGTTGGAGCATTCTCGTGGTTGATCTTCTTTTCTACTCGCCCCCTTCGTTGCGATGCGATACTTTTTCGTTTTGATACAGCATCATTTTGTCGTGAGGTCGCTGGTTGTATTTGTGATACAGCATCATTTCGTCGTGAGGTCGCTGGTTGTATTTGCGATACATCATCATTTCGTCGCGAGGTCGCTGGTTGTATTTGCGATACAGCATCATTTTGTCGCGAGGTCGGTTCTTCTGCCTCTGATCCTTCGTCTTTTTGTTGTGACAAAGCACCGAATCCTACCCTACGTCTTACTACAGGTGCTTTCTGTTCGTGCTGTTGTTCAGATGTAGCTCCAGATAAATTAGTGGGAATGTCGCTCTCGACATTATCATCACTAGCTGTTTTTGCATCTGATACTGACTTGAAACCTTTCTTATTTATGGCCTTAGCTTTGTTCACACGGATCGTACTCTGTTCGGCGGTATGTCTGGGTTTCATATGGAGATAGTATGTTGTCTTGACCCCGCGCAACCAAGCCTCGAGGTACACATCCATCATCTTCTCCACATCTCGATCTTCAAAATACATATTTCTACTCATTGCTTGATCGATCCACTTCTGACATCTGGATGCTGTTTCAACGTATGCTAACGGATCGATCTGGAAAGATGTCTTGTAGACCTTTTTGATATTGTCTGGGATCAGATCGATCTGAGAGATATCTCCTTGACGTGAGATCAGCTCATCACGAATATCTTCCCATATCTTAAGTTCTTTCAATTTTCCAATAAGATTACGATTGATGTCCAAGAATTTCCCATTCATAGTGGTCCTACTGAACACTAGAGCAAATCTAGGATCTATACCAGGCGATGTTCCCGCAGTAAGCGAGGAATTCCCATTTGGTGCGATCATCATAACAGTAGCATTTCTAACACCTTTTTTAACTCTCTCCCTTAAACGATCCCAATCCATCGTATAAGTTCGGTCTTGCGATAGCTTGACTCCCCTATCTTGTTCAACTTTTTCCATCGTATCAAAAGGGACATAACCTTTTGACCACATTGATCCCTCAAAGTTAGGATAAGTTCCTCTCTCCTCAGCTAAATCGCAACTTTCATCTATCGCTACATAACTTATGAATTCAACGATCCTATCAACGATGTCATATGCTTCGGGGCTATCGTATGCATATCCTAAGTGCTCATATGTTTCAGATAGACCCATTAGACCTAGTCCGATAGCACGGTTATTAAGATCAGAATGTCGTGCCTCTGGCACTGGGGCAATTCCTACATCAATTATATTATCTAAATGTCGTATACCCAGCCTCACAGAATCCTCTAATCTCTCCCAATCTACCGCCTGCTCAAGATTTTTTTCAACATCTCCACCATAATCAGCATTTTCTGGAATAACGTGTTTCGTCAGATTCACATATGCAAGATTACATACTGCAATATTATCCTTATTCTGAGGTAAGCAGACTTCGGTACAAAGGTTGGAGCCGTGGATGGTGCCTGTGTTATTGTTCAAAGCTCTTAGATTGATAGTGTCTTTGAAAGTGATCCATGGATGGGAGGTAGATTGAAGTTGAGTGATGATCTGCTTGAATTGCTCTCGAGCCGGAACCTTCTTCCACATGCGCATTTCTCCCGCTTCAGCTTTTCGAACATACTCAATATACTGTTCACTGAATTCAGATCCGTACAATTCCGTCAGATCGCTTACTTCTGCAGGGTCGAACATATACCAATCTTCGCCATTCTGTACCCTTTTCATAAATTCATCAGAAAGATATACTGCTGTGTTTGCTGTCCTTGTCCTGCGATAATCGTCCCCTGCATTCTGTTTCAGATCTAGGAAATCATTGAAGTTGATATGCCAATTCTCCATATACAAAGCCATAGCACCCTTCTTCTTCCCTGCCCTCGCGATAGCTGCAAGTGTCGAATCCATAACCTTTGCAAATGGTATAGGTCCAGATGAAAATGTGTTATTTGTCTTGATCGGAGAACCCTCTGCTCGCAATTTTGTTATCGCAATTCCGATACCACCAGTACCTTTAGAGATCTTTGCAACATTAGCCACATTTTCAAAGATATGCTCGATAGTATCTTCTGTATCCAATAGAAAACAATTTGCGAGTGTAGGCATAGTTGTGCCTGCACCGATCATTGTAGATCCTCCTGCTGTGTATTCTTTTCTGGATAATTTTTCATAAAGATCGATCGCTATCTTGGTTGGGTCTTTCTCCTCAAAAGATAAGCCCATCGCCACTCGTATCCACATAAATTGAGGGGTTTCTTTCACCTGTGTAGATTCACGAAGTTTCATCATGTATCGATTCATTGCGGTCTGCAATCCCACAAATGTGAAGTCCTTATCTCTCTGGGGTTTAAGTGCTACTGCAAGTCGGTACACATCAAAATTGCTTAACATCCTGCGATCCAAAAGTTTCTCCTCAACTCCCCATTTGAGATACTGTACAAAGCTCTCTCGATACGACTGATCAAAATCCTCTCCATCATACTCGGAGAGTGCTGACAAATAGCCTTTTGTCAGTAACAATCTAACCGCAAGATCATCAAACATTGGGTCTTGCTGGATATTCTGTGTAGCAACGAGGATCATGGAGCCAAGTAGGTCATTGCTACTCATATCTTTCATTAGGGTTAGTCTGACCTCATTAAGCAACTGATCGATCATTTCAGCTGACATATTTAGATCCTCTGAGTGGATCCACAACAGTTCTTCGATTTGATCTAGATTTGTAGGATCAATAACTTTTAGTAACTTTAGGGTGTCTTTCATTGGGCAGGGATGAAAGTAAATTTAGTTCTTAGACACAATATACTGTATTTGTATACCTTCGGGTTATCAATATACAGGTATCAGGTGTGTGTGTAAACAATTCGTATCTAATGTCATACAACGATCCAAGAACCCTATTTTGAAGAAATAAACACGTTGATTGAACATCATATATATACATAGCTATATAATCTACTACTCTCATAGGAGATCTATGATCAGAGCATCTCGTAGCTGTGAGAGCACAGATATACACATGAAATAGAGTATATCTACAGAGAGAATACCCGCAAAGAAAACTGTCAAAATAACCTATATATGCGTATCTTTCCCAAAGTATATAAAGATTTGCTTCTTCTTAAAAAATCATTAAGATCTGCGGTCACACCTTATAGGTCTTGACAAGATTTTGTGTTCAGAAAGAAAAGAGCCAGCTATTGCTGGCTCTCATTATGTCTTCTAACTCTAAAAGTATAGATCAGTCTGCTTCACCTAGAACTACTGAAACAGAGACTTCTTTTCCATCTCTCAAAATTTTCATTTCTACAGAATCCCCTATTTTGAATTTCTGTATCATCTCGATAAAAGAAGATACTACAGGATCGCCCTCGATCTGTACAATGATGTCGCCTCGTTTTATACCTGCATCCTGAGCTGGGCTACCATCAACCACACTTCTAACAAATGCTCCGGGTAGGATATCCGTGTAGTACCTTGCTTGTGACTCAGTGATCATCTCATACTCTATACCAACAAAGGGTCTCAAGAATTTCCCATAGATCCTATACTCTTCGAGACGATTCACAACCCTGTTGATCGGCAAGGCAAAAGAGATATTGTCGGCGCCAGAAGTAGTAGCAAAGTTCACCCCTATAACCTCTCCTGACGAGTTGAGTAACGGACCACCGGAATTACCCGGATTGACCGCCGCATCAATTTGTATCACATTTTCGAATGTTTTGACTGTACCAAAGAAACTTCCTGAACTTGTCGAAACGGATCTGTCCAAACCACTGATCACTCCTGTGGTCACACTCCCTGCATACTCACCTAGAGGAGTACCGATAGCTATCACCATCTGACCCGGAATAAGAGCATCAGAATCACCGAGTTCAACTGGATCTAACCCTTCTGCATCGATCTTTAACAAAGCAATATCATTGAAATCATCCCGTACAATATCTTGTACCTCATACTCCTCTCCATCCTCAGTGATGACTTTATAATCTGCATTCTGATCTGATACAACATGCTGATTTGTTATGATCAATCCGTTCTCGTCTACAATGAATCCTGAACCGATATTGTTACTTCGATCAACCACACCTGTTCCCGGCTGAAGTTCGAGTTGCGATATTGCAACACTTACCACTGAATGCATATTTTCCTGCACTACCTCTATCACCTGACTCTCCTCACTTGTGACCTTTACTATCTTATTTTCTTGGGTCACAATACTTGAATCATTACTATCTGACTTTTCGGTAAGCCATTCGATGGTCACACCTCGATCTTTCAGAAAATCTGTTAAGTTTCGTGCAGTATAGAAACCAAGTATCACCCCACCTAGCAAGATCGCAAATATAACTAGAACGAGAGATGTACAACCACAACCGATAAGTTTCTTCTTTCTTGATCTTCTCTCATTTTTCTCTTCTTTTGAATTTTTTAGGATCGCATCCTTCTCTTTTTCGCTCTTATCCGAGATTGGATCAACGGATTTAGTTTTCCCATCTACAACTGTAGTACCAACCGTTTCACCCACTTTCTTTTCATCTGACTTCGTGATTTTTTCTTCCATCTTTCTGAAAAACTAAATTTATCTAATTTCTGTCTGAAGAATATCGATCGCAGAATCCATCTGAGGGTCAATACCCTGTTTGAAATCCTCGTCTGTCAGATCGATATTTACATCCGGGATTATCGGATCATCAGGATTGATCCAAGTCCCGTCAGGCAAAAGCCACTTTAGAGTTGTTATGTGGAGGCTCGATCCATCAGGGAATGAGCGGACATCTTGTGCGGTACCTTTTCCGTATGTAGGTATACCAACAACTGTTGCTCTATTATTCTTTTGTAAAGCACCAGACATGATCTCAGATGCAGAAGCGCTACCATTATTCACTAAAACCACTACAGGCACATCAAGAAGCTTTCCCTTTCTGGTGACAGTAAAATCGGTCACTGCCCCACGCTGGTCTTGCTGTTTTGAAACGATTGTTCCTTCCTTCAGAAATTCATTGGCTGCATAAACTGCTGCATTAAAGAATCCTCCAGGATTGCCTCTAAGATCTATTATCAAGGCTTCAGCATTGCTTTCTTGGAATTGTGATACCATCTGATCCCATTTGTTCTGCCAACTTCTTAGATCTGCTTCTGTAAATCTCGACACATCAAAGATCGCTATACTGGGGTCTTTCTCGCTTAATTTGAATTCCATACTTGATACAGTTATTTGACCCCTTGTGATCGTAATATCCACAGGAGTGCTTTCGTCTGTATGTAGTACCGTCAACGTCACATCAGTACCCTCTTCACCTCGGATCTTCAAGACAATATCAAACAAGCTATCGTTTGTTGTCACATCGACCCCATCTACAGCCAATACTACATCGCCAGGCTGTATACCTGCAGAGGATGCAGGAGAACCCTTCAAAGGAGAGATTATCACTATCAGACCGTCTTTATATCCCATTTCAGCACCGATACCCGAGAAAAGATTTCCAGCTGTAGAATCATTGAAGGCAGCGGTTTCTTCTGGGGTTAGATATAAGGTGGCAGGATCACCATATGAATTGACCATTCCTTGTATTGCACCATAGAACATCTCTTTTTCATCAACCTTCTCCTTGTCTACATAATCAGAGGTCATCTGCTTCCAAACATTCCAGAAAAGTCCAAAATCGACATTTTCGATATCAATGTCACCTCCATTTGTATCTCCTGTGAACCGAACGATCTTTGTAGGATCAAGAGCATCAACAAAACCTGATTCTACTTGCCTGCCAGCAAATATACCAAGCGAAAAAGTTATGACGACAAGTATTGCGACTCCTACTAATTTGTTTACCTTATTCATATCTTTTTGTGATCTATCATTTATTTTAGCTGGTCTACCTTGAAAAGGAGTTCCGTATTCTTTTTTGTTTGGCATTATCTCATAGTCAAAGTTATTGATTCATAGGGCTTTTTACCTCAATGATTATAAATTGCATAGGAGATGATATCAACAGACTTGATAATAATTACACAAAATTTTCACATCTATGAAAACTGTATCTGTGTCAGTCGAAACAGCAGTTAGACTTTTGTGATATACCCCTCTACAGAATTCTTGTCGACCAGAAGTCGCTTCTTGCCACGTGTTTCGATAAGGAACTTCTCATCCTCATCCATCAGATCGATCACCTCCCCCACTACACCATAATTGCTTGGATCGTAAACTTTCGCTAAAGTTCCGACTACTAGTTTAGGCAAAAAGTAGCTATTACCTTTGAAACTAGAGGGGTCTATTGCCGGTTGATTTGCTATCACCAAAGAGTTGTCATTCGGTTCTACCTTCACTTGGTGACCGACAGAATTTTGTAATATTGAAAGGATCTCTTTATCCAGAGGAACCTGACCAAAACCTCCCAATATCACCAAGGGAACCTTTAATTGCTTCATCTCTGGCTGATCAATTGCATTTACGATAATGATCTTGGCATTACGTTTATAGATCTCTCGCGCAAGATCCTGATAGATGAACCTGCCTGCAAACACGATCTTGTTCTCATAAGTGCTAAGCAGATCTCTTTTTGAATATACTGAAGAACCATCCCCTAAGATCAATAACTCACCAGATATCTCCTCAGTACCTTGGTCTACAGCATTTTTGACCTGATGGCCGTATGTATAACTGATCTGTGCTCCATCCGTTTCAATAGTCAACCTTCTGTTCAATTCTAGTCCTACTACTTTTCCCTGCAAATGACTATTCACTTGAACCACCTCCTCCTCTCCGAGAATCCTAAGAAATCCCTGTGTTATCCTGCTAAGATCTACAACCCCATCCTTGCCTGCCACAACACGTCTTCCTATCATCCCTGCAGCTGTCAACTTTTCAGCTAGTAGATCACCTGTCACTACATACTCCCCTGATATTCTCCCCACATAATCAGGTGAATTTTCTGCTTTGATACCTAGGATCCGAGGTAGATAGTATGAGTCGATCACTTTCTTTCTTTTCATTTCATACAACTGCTGTCCGTATAAGACATTTTCTCCCACTCCAATAAATGAAGTAGCTCCAGATGGGAATGGCACAGACATAGTACAAGTCACTTTTTTTGGTATGATCTGAACTCTATTCACCCATCCACTGTTTTAATTTAGAAATATTTGCACGAAAGTCAGGTCCATATACTACAGGCTTATACCTTGCATCCATAAACACGCTATCTATTGGTAATTTTTCAAGGTCGCTTATAACATTTATCTCTTCAGACAAACCTTCTACATATGCCTGCTTAACAAATTTCCCAGTTAGGACTATGTTTTCACTGATCTCTTCAGAATTATCTGCCAATTTCATACGAACAAGCTCAGGACTCAATGCAAACACATCTCTCTTCTTTCCTTTACTTAAGATCTCCCCAGTGAAAGCCACACGTTTCTCGCCTTTTCTACCAGGCACCTCAATTACAAACACCTTAGATGCTGATGAGGCTAAAACACTCCTTGGAACAATATAATCTTGTGCATTTATTCCTCTAGAATACTCATCTCCAAACAATTCGATCCTATGATCCTTATCGACCAACAGATCAAACGACCCCCTCATCTGTAATCCATCCAACAACCCAAGCACAAGAGCTCTTCCAGGCATCAACGAAGCCAACCTTCCTGTAATTACAAATAACGACCTTCTTCCTACCTGTCCGAATTGTGCGAAAACATCCTTTTTATTATTGAACATGGTCATAGATTGTACGGTGAGGAATGAACGGAGAAGGTCATGTAGAACCGGATCTTCTGTTTTTTCTGTTGGTCTGATAAGAAAGTTTGCCCACATATTAACTACTTGTGAATTCTCTACATCAACAGATGCAAAGGCTTTCAACCTCTTATCATTTATCGATTCGATCAGATGATCCTTACTATCCCAATGGATCTTGGTCTGCAACAACTTTGGCGTCACAGCACCCAATTTATCTCTAGTCAGATCTAATCTGTACAGATCAAATTTCTCAGGATCAGCATCCAGATATAACAACTCATCATATTCTAATTTGCTCATGATCGGAGGGAGGATCTTGAGATAGAACTTAGCATCGGTGGTGGTTAACTTTGCAGTAGGGAGATATGTATGCAGGATCGACAGGAGTTTTATTTTTTTAGGGAGTGTGTAGTTCAATGCGAAATTTACACCAGAAACTCCTTTCCCCTCATCCGAGAAAGGTACGCTATTAACTAATGAGTATGTATTTCCAGTTCTCTGTACGATCTCCCAATTAAAGCTTTCTTCAAGAGTATTGAAGTATTCATCCCAAAATTGTTGATCTGAGATATCGTCTCTTTCTTCATCATATCTAACCGTATCTGTGAGAATATAGTTCCTACCGGCACCATAGTGTGAATACGCTAAGTTCGCAGTGATCCTGTTTCTACTTATATGTATTCCAAGATATGCATTTTTATCTACCAAAGGAGAAATTGCCATCAATTCCTATTTTCCAAAGACCTTACTGCCTTCAGTATACAATCAAGACAGGACTGATACAAACCTCCACCTCATAGAAGTGATAGATGTCTCCCTATTGATCTTGTCATTAAACATTGATCCTGTGATTAATATCGTGGCTCTGTTCTTGTTTGGAATTGCATCAGAACACTAGGTTTGTACCAGGTGTGCTCACGCTGAGAACAAAGCATCGTGCACTGGTTGTACCAGGTGGGCCCACGCTGAGAACAAAGCATCGTGCACTGGTTGTACCAGGTGGGCTCACGCCGGGAGCAAAGCATCGTGCACTGGTTGTACCAGGTGGGCCCATAGAGACAGCTGTTCATTCATACAGTTGATACTCGATACATAAGAATCATGGTCTCCATAGAAAAAAAGGGGGCAAGGCCCCCTTTTGTATCTATCATTGATCATACTTAAGCATCAGCAGCTACATAAGGTAGTAATGCCATGAACCTAGCTCTTTTAATAGAGCCGGTCAACTGCCTTTGATGCTTCGCACAAACCCCAGACTTTTCTGTACTTATGATCTTTCCTCGCACACTAGTGAATTTCTTGAGTTGATATACATCCTTATATGTGACGAATTTTACTCCAGATTCACAGAGAGGACATTTAAGATCCAATTTTACCTTACGACGACCTCTTCGACCACCTCGATGAGGTTCGTCGTCTTCGAAGCTCTTTACATCAACAACATCATCTAGTGTTGGTTTTGAAGTTGTACTTGTAACTATTTGTTCTGCCATGTTATCCGAAATTATACATTATTTTGTTTAGAATGGGAGTTCATCATCAGTTGGATCCTCATCAGAGCCAGTTTCTTCGACCAGATACTCATCTGCTTCAACAGACGCCTGAGAATTAGCTTTCTTAGGTGTATCTGCTGTGGCATTAGATTGATCTCCTCCACCTACTCCTTGTCTCCCCTTACTATCAAGAAGTTTCATTTCACTTATCCTTACTTCGGTCTTGTATCGGGTTGATCCATCTTCAGCTTCCCACGATCTGGTAACTAATTCACCTTCCACATAAACCATCATGCCTTTTGCTAGGATCTGCTGACATATCTCAGCCATCTTTCCCCAAGCAACTATATTGTGATACTGAGTTGATTCCTGTACGTCACCATTGGTATCTTTCCAGGTTCGATTCGTAGCGATACCAAAAGTGGCTACTGGAGTACCGTTTGCGGTATACCTCAGCTCGGGATCTCTAGTTAGATTCCCGATCAACATCACTTTGTTCAAAGATCTTACTGACATCTAAATTCTTCTGTAAATTTATCTATTTCCTTCGATTCTATATCTGATCCATTAAATTGGAGTTAAAAATTTTTTAAAGCTACTCCATTGCTTCTAATGCAGCCTGCTCTCTATCGATGTCTTCTTTAAAGTTCTTCTTTTTGAGAGAGCTTCCGATCTCTTCAGGTCTGTTGACCCTTACGACCATATATCTCAAGATCTCCTGCTTTAGTTCCATCTGTCGTTTAAGCTCCTTTAATGCTTCGGTAGGAAGGCTCAAAAGGTACACAATATAGTATCCCTCATTGTGACCTTGGATCTTGTATGCCAAGTATCTCTTACCCCAAACATCGGAGTCATCGACCGATCCCCCAAGATCAGTGGCTAACTGTTGAATACCTTTATGCACTGATTTTCGGACATCGTCAGGAAGCAAAGGCTTTAGGGCGACCATCATTTCGTACTTTACGCTCTGTGCCATTAACATTCCAGCGTTAAATTATTTACATAACCAGAGGACAGCGTGATTCTAGCAGAAAGACGTGCGGTTTGCACTATTGGTAGAAGTGGTCATGGAAAATTATCCACCCTATCAAGTAGAATGTGGAGGCGAAGCCGTTGATCTCGTCTTTGGACCTAGGAATTCCTGCTTAGTCATTTTACCCATTACGAGGAGTGAGAACATTCACGTGAATGCCCGAAATGATGCCCTACGGCCATGGGTAATAACTGATAACTTTAGTCGTGCTCAAATATATGGCTACGGTTTTTGGAGACCTGAAAACGAACTAGGCTCTATGGAGAGTTTACCATTCTATCCTGTTGCACTTGTGTATGAGCAGTCCACATCAAACACACTATCTGGGTCACTGCATGTAGTAGATATACGGATTGGAGAAAGAAACTTAGATGCACCTTATGTAATGGCACTAGGTGCTGACATAATACAAATGCTCAAATTTGGTAGGATAAAAAAGGGCGAGAAGTTGCTTCATCCACAAACAAGTGGAGAACGAATTTTTATTTGGAGATAAGCTACAACTAACACCTCAAACCAACTTGTACCAAGTCTATGAAGAATGCCTTTGACTTCTAGTGGCTATACACCACCATATAATCGCCGTCCTGCATTATGTAACCTTTTCCTTGATTTCTTACCAGACCCTTCTCTTTTGCCTGCTGGTATCCACCTAGTGCGATCATTTTCTCTACATTCACTACATCTGCAGTGATAAATCCTGTAGAAAGATCTGTATGGATAACTCCAGCAGCCTCTTTTGCGGTAGCCCCCTGCACTATCGACCATGCGTTACATTCTTTCTCGCTTCCGGTATAGAAGGTGATCAGTTGAAGCTGTTCAAAAGCCGTATGTATGACATCATCGATCAATATCGGTTGATACCCCAAAAGATCGATGTACTCGAACTTCTCAGCCTCGTTCATTCTACTAAGATCCCCCACTATCTTTACATCTACAGCGATAGCCCTACAATCCGGTAATCTATCCTCAAACATCTTTATCTGCGTCTGTGCATCGCTAAGGCTCTCAGCCTGTACATTCAATATGAATAATCTTGGTTTTGAACTGAGTAACCAGAGATCATCAGCGAACTCTTTCTCATCTTTAGTAAGTTGAACGTCTATAGCAGGGATACCTTCTCCCAAAGCACTCTTCAATTTCTCGAGGGTTCCTGTCTGTAGCTGTATTTCCTTTTCTTTTGTCACCCTTGCTTTCTTTGATATTTCCGCGTATTTTCTCTCAACAGTATCAAGATCTTTTAGGATGAGTTCGGTCTGTACTATCTGAAAATCATCCCAAGGGTCGATACGCTCGTAAATATGCGTGATCGTTTGACTTCTAAATGCTCTGAGTACATACATTATCATATCAACTTCACGAATATGCGAAAGAAATTGATTCCCCAATCCTTCTCCTTCTGAAGCTCCCTTAACCAATCCTGCTATATCAACAAATGTAATTGCGGAAGGAACGACTTTCTGTGCCTGATAATGTTTGGATAATGATTCTAATCGTGGATCTGGTACCTCAACTACTCCTACATTCTTGTCAATCGTACAGAAAGGAAAGTTTTCTGCAGGAACAGTATTTTCAGTCAGGGAATTAAAGAGTGTTGATTTGCCAGCATTTGGCAATCCAACAATACCGATAGAAAGTGAGTGAGATCTAATTGCTGACATATTTAATAATAAGACTTCAAGTGAAGTGAAATAACTACTACAATGACTGTATGCTGACGTTATTCTATCATCAAAAGAGAAATTCTCACAGAAGTATACTTCTGACAGCTATTTTTCTCCTCATAACAATCTTAACACCAGTTTCGACACCTAGTACGATTAACTCTGCTGACACACCTGCCTTCATTATCACTACAGACTACAACCTGTACTACACTCCTAATGACTCGTTTGTGACAGTAGAAGAAACCCTCACATTGGAGGCAAAAGATCGAAATTATTTTTACCCCGCTCAAACTGAACGATCATTTCTACTACCCGACTTCACACTTAATGAGGACCCCCAGGAGAGAGCCTTTAAAACAAGCACACTCACTATTCTTGATGAGAGAGGTATCGAATTGGACAAGCAGATCTCAGAGATCGAGGGTGGACTCGAAGTTACTGTACCAGAAACTCGCGATGTCACTTTCTGGAATTCAGAAAAATTCACCATCAGGTATAATACTCATGAGCTGGTAGATCAAGTTGGAAATGTAACCAATCTTTATATCCCTGGCCTACCAGAAGATACCTCTTTCATATCTACTGACGATAGATATGGTCTAACTACAGAGTACAGATTTAATACCAACTTACATGTACCAAAAGATTCTCCTTCTGAATCATTCATGATGCCACAAGGTGGTATTGGCGTATCAGAAGATAGTAATACTCGGAAATACTCTGTCACCGCTCAAGACAGGATCGGAACAACTGCTTGGATACAATTAGGTACTACACAATACTTTTATTTCAAATTGATACAAGACACCCCAAAAACAGACAATATTGTACCTGAGGAGGTAAACAAGTATTCAGATCTGCTTTCTACAAATGTATACGAACTACCTTTGCCTCGTGAACATTCTGAAACAGATCAACGAGTGTTCTTCACAAAGATAGATCCCTATCCTACAGCAATTAACCGCGATGACGAAGGCAACCTACTAGCAACCTTTGAAGTTCCAGCGAACAAAGATGGGCAGATCATCATAGAGGGGTACATAAAGCTAACCTCTGATGGTGAGATGGCACCAGAAGACATGTCTCTAAATGAATATCTTTCTTTAACTGGCTCTGATCTTGATATACAACAGTACACTCGGGCAGACAAATACTGGGAGAGCAATGATGAATTCATCATAAACATTGCTGAGGATCTATGGAAAGAAAGTAGTACTATATTGGAACTCATCAACAACGATTATGACAGGATAATTCAGACTTTTGATTATAGTTATTCCAAAGTAGAAGGAGAGAATCCTAGAATTGGAGCCCTCTCGGCACTCAGTGGTGGACCAGCCGTGTGTATGGAGTATTCGGATTCATTGATCGCAATATTACGAGCACAAGGGATACCTGCTCGTGCTGCTATCGGATATGGAAATGACCCGACAGGAGCTGAAAATAACATAGGTGCGTCAGAGGCTTCTGTACAAAACATCGGTCATCAGTGGGTACAGGTTTGGTTACCTGATTACGGATGGTTATCTGTCGATCCGACTTGGGGTGAATCAGGTAGGAGGTATATCGGGGGTAATCTTGACCATATCCTTTGGTATACGATCGGAAATTCAGATCAAGGTTTCATCGGTACCGCATTAAGTACAGCAGACCCTATTACAGCGCATGTCCTGACCAGCTATGATGTATATCTACAAGCACTTACCGAAGAAGAATTCACAAATGCTAACGAGCTTACTAGTTTGCAAGAATTGCTTATACGATACGAAGGTGTAGAAGTGGATCCGATAAGTTACTTCTTAAAAACAACCAGTATTGGAAAGATCATCGTTTTCATCATACCCATAGCATCACTACTAATTGCACTGATGTTTATCTCAGCATTGGTATCAACATTTCGGAAGATCTACAAAAAGCAACGATCTTAGAACGATATTATCAGATTGACCAATGCAGAGACACCTATGATGACCTCTTATATCTTTCAACATGAAAAGATCCCCAGTATCTTCATCTAGGATTGGATGTGTAAATATCTAACGCTGAGAAGGATGACTATCTGATCGGTATCCGAATATCTACATCCTAGTGAGTGCTAAGCGTCCGTTCAATCCCTTATCCTAAACAGCTTATCGACCTTCGATGCTTCTAACCCTGTTCTCAATCTATCAGCGCTAGTGGCATACAATGTCATGAGCTCGTCACCCTGGCGAACGGTATCACCAACAGTCTTGTTCAGAAAGATACCTGCATTTTTGATATATGGATTTCCTAATGCTCTTGCGACCTTAACGATCTCTTTGTTATCTACAACTTCTATCTTTCCGCTTTTTGGAGCTTTCAAAGTATCCTGATACTCACCTAGCTCGATCTCAGATGAATTGATCCGTTTCGTTGCACCTTGTGTCTCAGCGATCTCCCAGAATTTCTCTAAAGCAGCACCAGAATCTAACTTCTCTCTAGCAGATTCGAAACCTTTGCCGTTCTCTACTGTCCCCGTCATCTCTAGTAATTGACCTGCCATCCTTAAAGCGGTTTCCTCAAGTCCTCGCGGTCGTAACTCATCCCGCTCATATACTCTCAATATATCGCGGATCTCTAATGCAGGTCCTATACCGTATCCATCAGGAGAACAAACCATCCTAGAGTACACTTCACACGTTATACCTACTTTTGAGAAAAGGTCGATGAAACCTCGCTTTAACACTTCGACATCATCAGGGTTTGGAACTTTTGTACCAGGACCGTAAGGGATGTCTATCAGTATATGTGATATGCCCATCGATACTTTCTTTGCGATTATACTGACAAGCAATTTCTGAAATGATTGAACGTGTAAACCTCTTTCAACAGTGATCAAAACATCATCCGCAGGTGATAATTTCAATGCGCCTCCCCAAACCATACATGATCCAGTTTTCCTAACTGTATCCATAAGTTGATCATTGTTTAGAGCGACAGGCATTACTACCTCCAATATATCTGTCGTACCGGCGGGTGTCGTTATAGCTCTTGTGGAGGTGTTTGGGATTACCAGGTCGAATGACGCGATAATTGGAACTAGCAACGGAGTTACTCCTTTTGCTGCTACTCCACCTATCGAGTGCTTATCTACAACCATATTTCCATTATTGCGGATATTTCTAAAATCCATGATATCTCCAGCATTTGCCATACCTTTAATGGTAGATAGTACCTCCTCATCATTGAATCCCGGATTGAAGAATGTCGCCATAAAATATGCTATCTCTACCTCGCGGATCTTCCTATCGGATATATCCTTTGTAATTACTGCTAATTCGTGCTCTGTCAACCGCTCACCTAATAGTTTTTTCTTGATATATTCGATCGATTCGGGCCTTTCCATTACAGATATCGCGATGACGGTATCATTTGGGAGAGTGTATTTGGTCCATATCTCCTCATATACCCCTACTACACCAGGAGGTATCTCAGTATCAGTGATCTCAACCACAGCGAATATTGCGATCTCACCAGAATCGAAATTCACTATGTCAGCTTGATTTATACCTTCTCTCTGAGCATCTGTAGCATTAAGTACTATTGTCGGAGAATCTCCAGTTTCTCTATCTAATTTTAATGAATTGAGGTAAAGTGCCATGAAATAAAGATGTCAATTTATACTAGAACAACCACTGATATTCCTTTTGGATAGCCCCCTGTATCTCTTCGGGCTTAAGGATACCGATCTCAGTGATATAGCCTGTTATTAGCTGTCTGTTCACAAGTTCAAACGCTGGATTTACCATCTTCAATCCCTCAGGAGCGTCTTGCCAAAGTTCTCTTGCATCCCTCATCTCGATCTCAATTGGTCTATAAGCAGTTGATATATCTGTCTTTAGGATCGAACCCACGACATATATTGGTTTGCTTGCATAATAAGCTGCTAATGCAACTCCCCAACTACCGATCTTGTTTATGGTATCACCTTGGATGGTGATCTCATCACAACCGATGAAGACGACATCCGTATTTCTCACACCACGACCAATTATGAAGGATTCAACAGCACTATCAGCTATCATCGTAGTGTCAACTCCTGCATCTAACAAATTCTTGGCTGTGATGCGACCTTGAAATAATGGTCTAGTTTCGGTACAAACAGCTGAGAAGTTATCTATCCGTTTTGATTGATTGATGATGATCTTCTCTGCAGTGGAGGAGTGGCAATGTGTCACAACTTCGTCTACCCCACCTAGAATAGCCGTGCTGTTTTCGACGATCTTGTCTTTGGCCTGTTGGATGAATAGAAGATATTCTGCTACTAGTTCGTCTACCTTGCTTATCGCAGTTGCAGTATCATCCATGCCTGGATGCTTGATACGGATCATGTTCATAACGAATTTGACACCATTCTTTGCTAAGGGCTCATTTGGCCTAGCATTTGCCAAGATATAACCTGTCTTTTCCAGATCGAGTAGGAATTCATGATACGGTTTGTCGGATGGATATTGTGATAAGAATAGCTTTAGGCCCTCAAAAGTAGCTAAAGCTACATTGGTTGCACCTTGTATCTTTATCTCTTTGATATCCTTGATCACCTGCTCTACAGAAGTATATTTTGAGAAATCTAGTGATGACATGAGTATTCGTAAATGATCTAATTCGATATCTATACTACCAAAGATCGATATAAAATCCACCCTAATCTAATTCAACTACCTCCTCATGTATAGGAACATGAGCATTGAGACGCAATTCCTCCAGGACATTAGCCGCAAAGCCTTCGGCAACTGTTTCTTCACCATGAACAATAAATACTTGTCTCGGAGAATGTCCAAATGCCCTCAACCAATACATAAGATCTCGCATATCTGCATGAGCAGAGAATCCACCCAACGTATGTACCTTGGCATATACATCAACTTTGTGACCCTTAAGATTTACCTGTGGTTCACCATCCAAGATGGCCCTACCCAGTGTACCTTTCACCTGATAGCCTACAAAGATCACATGCGTATTCTTTTTTGATAAGTTATTATCCAGATGATGGATTATCCTACCTCCATTACACATGCCACTTCCTGCCATGATCACAACACCTGATCTAGTGGCTAATCTCTTTGAATCATCAACACTTGAGATCATCTTGAAATCAGGAAAGGAGAATGGATCATCTCCCTTCTCTAATAATCTTCTTGCATCCTCATCATAAAATGTAGGATATCTCTTGAATACATCAGTGGCTTGTAATGCCATTGGACTATCAAGATAGACCGGCATACTATCGATCAGTTTATTCTCATAAAAAAGATTCAATTCGTAGATGACTTCCTGAGCTCTCTCTATAGCAAATGTTGGTATGATCACATTTCCATGATCCTTCTGGGCTTCTTTGAGTACAGTAAGGAACTCTAGGATCGTTTCATCCTTGCTCTTATGGATACGATTACCATATGTTGACTCTACCAAAACATAATCAGCTTCTCTAATAAGATCCGGATCACGCACGATCCTCTGCCCTGGTTGTCCGAGATCACCTGAAAAGACGATCTTACGAATACGTCCAAGTGCATTTTTTACCCATAGCTCGATCATAGCACTACCTAAGATATGTCCGGCATCTCTCATTCGGAATTCCACACCTTCCTTCAGATTTATTGAATTACCATAGGGATACACATCAAATCTCTCGATCGTTCTCATTACGTCATCCAGATCAAACAGGGGTTTGTTAACATTCGCTCCACCTCCCTTTTCTCCGGAACTTTTATGGACAGCCATCCATCTCGTATATTCCTCTTCCTGTAGTTTTGCAGCATCTTGTAAAATGATATCTGCCAGATCCCTTGATGGTTGGGTGGATAAGATCCTACCCTTAAAGCCCTGTTTTACCAACAGTGGCAACCTTCCGACATGATCATAGTGCGCATGAGTCAAAATAACATAATCGATCTCTGCTGGATCAAAGGGAAAAGGTGCCCTATTCATATCCTCCAGTTCATCAGATCCCTGGAAAGCACCGCAGTCGATCAAGATCTTAAGATTACCGGTATCTAAATAGTGACATGAACCGGTCACAGTCCTCGCAGCACCACAAAATTGAAGTTTGATCATTGGGCAGTTCTTTTTAATAATTACTCTAATCATTCTATCATGCTTGGATTCGCTTATTCAAACTGAGTACATCAAATCGAGTTACAACTGACCTTGATACCCGTATAATCACAGATATGAATGGCCAATTAATACCTACCAAAAGCTATGAATTCAAGAAATATACCAACAACACTGAAAATACCTTGTGATCACCAATGTAGGAACAATATCTGGTTCTTTTCTATTGGAATTCTTTATCTGATAGCCGTAAGCTCATACGCTATCGGAAGTAAGAATTTCTTTTTTGACCTCTTTAGCCACTTCCAACCTCAATATACCCTAGGGGGTATATCGATCCTACTGCTGGGGGCACTATTCAAGATCGACAGACGAATGATCTTACTGGCGAGTATCGCCGTTCTGACGCACTTCTTCTTGATCGTCTACCCGATCAGGATGTCAGATATGGATCAAACAAAAGCCTCTGAGATAGACTTCTTTTTCATGAATAGTAATTATTTCAACGAAAAGTATTTAGATATCTATGATGAGTATGATAAATACAGTTCAGCCTCTCAAATATATGAGAAAGGTTCGGTCGCATTAGTTGAAGCAAATGAGGATATAATAAGATTGTTTACCCAGGAGTATGGTGATCCTGTAGAGATCGAAGGGGTTGGAGGACAGACTTGCGTAATATTCTCAAGAACCTTTATAGCTGTGCCAAATGATACATTACCAAAATTCGAATATCCGACCTGTATCGCATCATCAAGAAACATCACACAGATCGTTGTACACCCATATCCACCCTTAAGTAAGGAGCTTGCAGATAGACAGGCTGTATATTTTGAACAGATCTCTGTGTATATTGAAGAATTGAGATCAACAGGGACAGACTTTATCGTCATGGGTGATTTTAATTCAACAAAGTATAATGCGGTATTTCGTAGGTATTTTGGAAGTATGGATAGTACCGATCTCTATACGTGGGAACTCGGCAAACCATGGATGCTACAACTGGATCATGTGTTTTCTAACAAACCTATTGATGTTTACAGGTCAAAGAGGTTATCATCTGACCATATAGGCTTATTTATAAATATTGACCAAGATTGAGCAGAAACCTGAATCTTGACCAAACAGAAGACCCATCGTCTTTAATGGCCCTCCTTCAGCACGATAGTATGCTGTTGGGTATGGCCTCAAATCCTCGCAAACACGTTCATCCGATATATGGACAGATCTCGATGAAAACGAATATTCCAAACAGTCATTTCGGACCAGAACTTTTAAAGACTTATCTTTTCGGGATAGCAAGCAATTCAGGAGTTCGACATTCCCCTATCCTGTTTGACCTACGAAATTCGTTTACGAGTCTGGAAGAGTCATTACTACCATTTCAGACATTGTGTGATCTGGTGCAAAGCACATTCTTTGCTGCTGAAATATTTGGCTACGACCCCAAGAGTCAAGAGTTTGACGATGATGAACTGATGATCGCCCTTCATGGTGTACAACTTGGTGATAGCGAAATGGTAAGTGCTAACATCTATATCTCTGAAGAAAGTCGTCTACCTATACTTTCTGTAGCAAAGGGACTTGATTGGAGCCATAGAGTGATAAATGAAACAAATCGTGGTCCAGTTGAGGGAATGTTGTGGGCTTTGCAGTGGTACTCCTCCACCCTACGTGTAGATCCGATAAAGAAGAAGGACAAGAGAAGGAATCTAGCATCACTGTAGATCAGTTGTTTTTCGGCTCATCCCCACTCTTCTTTGACTCATCACCACTTTCCAGATATTTTCGTGCCTTTGAAAGTAGTTGCTCTTTTGTGTTGATCAACGGATCGTCCAACACCCTCTCGAGGAGATAATCCAGTACTCTTCCAACATTTGGACCGGCTTTCACACCCATTTTCAGGAGATCATTTCCGTCTATTGCTAGATCCTTTACCTTCAAGGCCATGTCATACTGTCTTACCTCTGAGATACGATGCTGAAGTAGTTGTATTTCTTCAGGGTTAAAGGCAGATTTTGGATTTGAAGTGGCGTCAGCAATTCTGAGAGCGAAAAGATCTTCGATATTCTCCTCACCTACTCTAGCTATAAAGCGTCTAACAGCTGCATCAGACCATTCATGTTCTTTGATGTATTCGATCTCGGCTTCACTCATACCCTCTTCTGCATGAGGATAGTAGAACATATGATTCATCACCAATAATTGAGTTCGCTTGATATCTGCTTTTGAAAATTTCATCCTCTGCATGATCTCTCCGGTCATTTTGGAGCCTTCTTTATCATGACCATAAAAATGCCCATCACCCATATCACACCTTGGTTTTGCGATATCATGAAGAAGTGCAGCTAGCTTGATATTATCGGGTGCCACATCAACAGTTCTCAATGAATGCCAATAAACATCATCAGCGTGGTAAACCTTCTGTTCTACACCATATCCTTCTAGTAATTCAGGTAGAAAGATCTCTAATAAACCTGTCTTTCTCATCAGATCGATACCTACAGATGGTTTAGAAGAATTAAGTAGCATTTTCATAAATTCATCACGGATACGCTCCATCGATACAAGCTTAGCTACAGGGATGGCTTTCTTTATCGCTTGCAATGTTTCTGTCTCTATCTCGAATCCTAGTTGTGCTGCCATTCGACACGCTTTGTATGCACGCAGACCATCCTCCTTGAATCGCTCTAACGGTGTCCCAACAGCTCGAACAAGCTTATGATCCAGATCCCTCAATCCGCCAAATGGATCGTATAGATCCCACTGCTGGATCTTATCTGAACCATCTAGACTACCTTGAGTTAGATCTACTGCCATTGCATTGAAAGTAAAATCCCGTCTACCTAGATCCCTATCGATATCCTCGATGAACTTCACTTCGGTAGGCCATCTTCCATCAACATATTTTTCTTCACTACGGAAAGTAGTTACCTGTACCTCTTCTATCTCTCCGAACTTATCGGGGATCAAAGCTGAGATCATGCCAAACTTTGCCCCAGTGGAAACGCTTTTAGGGAAAATATTTAGCATTTTATCTGGTTTTGCGTTAGTTGCCAGATCCCAATCATCCGGCTTGATCCCAAGAACCACATCCCTTAACGCTCCACCAACCAAATGTACTTGGAACCCTTCTTTATGCAACATCCTCGTGACTTTCTGAACATAGTCTGGTAGTGCAAATGAGATTGTGGATTTCTTATCTTTGTGAAGCATTGTATGTGTTAGATCTTAACAATGTAGACTAGCGTGAGTATACCCACAAACATAGTTATCAGAAAGATCTTTGCGATCTTACTTCTAAAGTAGTTATCCCCACTGATCGATGCAAATAGAACTTTTACCAAAAGGTTTACACATGCGGCTACTACCATTACTGTCACTCCGATATTCACTGTGATATCTGTGCCAACTAATGTAGCTGCTGTGACTGTAATAGCATCTAATCCAGACATTGCCGCGATCATAGAGGAGAGCAAAAAGCCCGAATCACCTATATAGTACAAAGTCACCTTTGAGATGGTGATCACTGAAAGGTAAAGCAGTCCGAAAGCAAGAGCAGGACCAGGTGTGAACGGTGATTTGAAGTTTATACCCAACTCCTCGGGTGTTGATCCTTTTGGTGTCTTTCTGCTTGTTGAGGTGAATTTTTTAATATTTATAAGTGTCACAGAAAGCAATAAGGTCAATCCCATCAATGAGAATGGAAGGAAAAGTGCTGAACCCAATGCAAAATTCAACAGGATCGCAACAAAGATCTCTCTCATGAAGCTCGTTAGATTAGCCAGAATAGCAGCGGTGAGGAATGTTTGTTTCGAACCGATATCAGTTGCTGCCCTGCTATGACGAGCCATCGCCTCAGTAACAGCGGTACTAGAGACTAGACCACCTAGTAGGCCTACCATATTCACACCTTTATCTTTGCCTAATGCTTTAGATGCAAAATATCCTATGAAATTTAACCCTAGTACCAGAACAATTATTGCCCAGATGTGACTGGGATTAAATATTCTTGTCGCCTCAAGGAAATCCTGTGACAATATCTTTTGAAATAGATCTCCAAATATCGGTATATCTGCTGGTCCATACAAACGATTAGGCATAAATGGCATGATCACCGAGGTGAAAAGCACAAATTTTATCGTAGCAAGTACTTCATCTCTAGAGAATTTTGAGATGATGACTCTAACTTGAGATTTCATCGAAAGAACCACTGCATCTAGGACTGCGATCAATACGATTATCTTGGTTGGGATGTCTGTAGCAAAAAGCAGCAATGAAAGTACAAAGTTCAGTATCAAACTGATCTCGGTCGTTAGACCAAAAGCATTTTTATCAAAGTAGTTCAAAACAAATGCAATATGGATGAACAGTATGAACCCTCCGGTCGTCAGCCAAACTACTGGATACACTCCATTTAGATAAGCTAAACCTGTCACAGCACCTAGAACCGAAACCAAAACGTATGTTCTAACACCACCTAGATTTGAAGACGGAATAGCAGCGGTGATAAATGAAAATTTTTTTGAGGCTTCTCTTGTCTTACGATTCAGATCCTTGAGGTCTTCTTTATCTTTCCAACTTTCATCCCTTTCCAATCCCATCAATGCACCAAGACTGATGACTAGCAAGAACTTTATTAGGGCAGTATTCAGATCCATAGATGATAATCTAGAACATAATTATTCACTTAAGCATATCTACAATACATAGTACAAAACAAAGAGTTGAGTAGCAACTGTGTGAAACAGATAGATATCAAGAGCTAAATTCAAAGATCAAATGGTTTCACTACATAATTCTCCATCTCAATGACATCTTCACTCTCCCTTTTATCCATACATACTACAGAGAACATCGTCTGCCCTACCCTTATGAGATTTGTAGGCCAAATCGAAAAGATTACCCCGTCTTTTGGAGCGGTTATTGGTAATGTGGTCGAACCTACAGGATCATAGATCGAAGCTACCAGATCACCTTTAGTAACAGTACTACCCAAACCCACCTCAAACCGAATGATCCCCGCATGTTTTGTCTGAACAATATCTCTATGTCTAACCACATACTGTTTTGTGGGCATCTCCATTTCACCATCAAGAAATCTATTTCCGACCAACACATTCTTCACCCCTCTCAAAATGATCTGTGCAGCATCATGATGGATGATCTGTGATCCACCAGTCTCGACTGTTATCACAGGGGTATTGTGTTTATCATTCAGATATACTGCCATCATGTTTCTCTGTCCTTCACGTTCCAGGATAAATTCAGTACCAAAAACTTGTGCTAGACTGCGTGAGCATGAAACACAATCATCCTCATCACTCAGGTGGATCCGGGCATGAGGTATGAACTGGGCCCCATAACCGGCATCATGCAGATCGATACCCATGGCACATTGTGATAGCACCTCTGTAAGGGTAGTTGCCATCAGAGTGGAGAGACTCCCTTTCCGTAGACCAAATTGTCGATTCAGATCTTTTGTATCCTCAGGCACAGTTCTTGTGCCACTCTGAAAGCCATGAGGATTCAGCACAGGAAATACCAATACTTTACCATTCAACTTCTTTGTTATCTCTGATCTGTTGAACCACTGCATGATGCGATTGACACCATGTATCCCATTTACTTCATCTCCATGTATTCCCGCAGTGATAAAAATATCTCCAGTCCCTTTAGATCTACCGAATGTAAAGTAAGGGATAACGACTGTATGTCTACCTTTGCTGATTGTAAGCCTCTTCTTTTCCATATATCCTTAGACTATACTTATAGGAGATCTATTTCAACCATTTAAAAATATGCTGGGTTGTTCAAGAATAATAAACCTGCTTTTTACTATTACATTAGTTGTATTACTGGGTGTCGTGACTTGGGCCGAGATATATACCAGGTCTACGGTTTCCTTGATATCAGATAGAGAGGTTGTAAAGGGTTGGATGAGAGACGAAAAAGGTCAAGAGGCGTTTCTAGGTTTCATTATTGAGAATACCTATGCTGAGGATAGCAAGGGTATAGTCGAAAACGTTATCACAAAAGATGAATACAGGTCGCTTGTCGACGAACAGATATCCAAAGAAGAGCTCGCAAAACTTTCAGATAACACGATAGACCAGCTATATGATTGGCTTGAAGGGAAAGAAGATATCCCTTCGATAGACTTGCTCGATTCAGAATCTGGGATCGACCTAAGTTTTATCGACAACATACTTGAAGACAAGCTCGGTGAGCTAAGCAAGGTTGTAGATTCACGAGATATCATATTCTTAACCTCCAAACTAAATATAATTGATACAGAACAGGTCGACCTTGCTAAAATGCCGGAATTATACTCTGCTCTTCTAGCCCTACCGGATAAGTTGCTAATTGCCGGTTTGATAATATCAGTGATCATAATCCTATCACTTCGTTCCTTGAGAGCAGGTTTACTGTTGGTCGGTGTAGCGATCGGGTTCTCGGGTTCAATATTCCTATTTGAACAAAGCAACACTCTTGTACATGAGGTCCTTGGCTCAAAATATTTCCCATTAGATCTTCCATCTGCCGAACAGATACCCGGTTTCCTACGAACATTATGGGATATCGCTTCTGAAGACATACTTCAGATCGCTCGCAAATACGCAATATTTGCAATGGCAGGCGGTGTTGGTATAGCGGTCGGGTCGCAATTAGCTATCAGTGAGCGTGTTGTTGATGATGAGGATGACGAGGACGAGGATGACGATGACGATGAAGAGAATTAGATCCCTGTGGTGCATTGTTCTCGATGGAGTCTAGATCCCTATGGTGCACTGTTCTCGATGGAGTATCAATCTCTGCGCCAGATACCAGATAGATATTCTTACTTTTCTGGATCTCCAAGATATCTGATTCCTGTGGTGCCTGAATCCCTGCAATGTTTACTCTCTGAGGTGTCTGAACCCCTAAGGAGTCTAGATCTCGGTGATGCCCTACTCTCCGATAATATACAATTCGCTCTCAGCTCGAGTTACTGCTGTATAAAGCCATCTTCTCCACATATCATCATCCATCTGTTTGAATCGCTCCTCAAACAGTACTACTTTTGGAGCCTGACTCCCTTGTGCCTTGTGTACTGTTATTGCATACCCAAAATCGAACAGATCACCATCTATAGTTTTTCTTCTATCCTGAGTATGGTTCAAACTTTCGGGATTGTTGAATTGTTCTTTACTCATTAGCCCCTTGAACTTAACTGCATTTTCGCCAAAATCAACTTTTCCGTAATACCAATCCTCATCCTCAGAACGAATATCTGTAATAGTACCTATCATGCCATTGTATATTCCTAATGCGTGATTGTTTCTCAAACAGATCACCCTATCACCTGGTTCTGGGTATGGGGAGTTCAGATCAAATAATTTTCGTATACCACCGTTCAATCGGGTCCTTGTATTATTGTAACCACACAAAACTAGCATATCATCACTCCATGACATAAATAGGTCTTCCACGAATTGTCCTGTTTCACTCTCACGTTTTGATAATTTCCTGACAGTATCTGAATAGTTCTTTACAGGGATCCTACCTTCTTGTCTTGCTAATAAAGAAAGCTGGATTATCGGATTTCCTTCAGCCTGTCTGTGTATCTCTTGGAGTTTCAACATCGGCTCCTGCATGAGTGCGAACTTACCCCTGATCGGAGGTAGCTGACCATGATCACCTACTGCGAGAATTGGTATACCAAAAGAAAGGAGGTCGTTCCAGATGATATCATCTACCATAGAGGCTTCATCTATGATGACCAGATCACATGTCAAATTCTCCTTCTTTTCCCATCCTACGATCTCTTCCCTATCATTTACAACCGGCGAATAGATCAACGAATGGATAGTAGAAACAGTATCTAAAGGATGTATTGCACCTTCTATCCGCAACTTTTCCTGTAACACCATCGCGGCTTTACCTGTGTAGCTACAGAAGCATACTTTCAACTTTGAATTCTCTTTATCCAACCGACTACGTAGGATAGATATCAGAGTTGTCTTACCTGTGCCTGCATATCCTCCAATAGTCAGAAACCCGTTGTTTTTCGAACCTACCCATGAGAGCGAGGAATCGAGCACTATTTTTTGATCATTTGAGAGTTGTATTTCATCTTTCATTCCAGATGAGTTATACCATATGTTTTACCTTGTGGGTGTTGGAATAGAAAATTTCGCGGAGGATAGTATGTCCAAAGCATGAACATTATGAGAATTATGAACAATGCAGAGGACGAACTCCAGATCGGTAACAGCAGAACTTCCTCTTGGTATAGATAAACTTGAGCGAATTGACCTGCAAACACAGCTATGAAATAAAGTGTGATATCAAACAGTAGAACACTCCGGTGTGTAAATATCTGATAGAAGTAGAAAATGAGAGGAATAATTACCATAGCTAACAATGTACCCCACAGATAGGATGAGACTAATTTGGAGATATCATCGGTATCATACAGATTGAAGAACATCAGAAGCATAAATGGAAAATATACAAGTTTCAGATGCTCCCAAGTACTCTCATTTACCGGGGTGAACCTTCCGACAAATCGATTGTATCTCGTCAATTCGAAAACAAAATGAAGAGCCGACCCGATCAGACCGATGATCACAGCCTGTATCCACATATCTCTGATCTAATGAATTAAACTAATTATGCTCATATCTAATATGAATAGTATGAGCTAGCATTATAAAGCGATTGTATCTCAGGTATAGAAACCGGAGGATCGCTACTGAACTCTACACCGGTCGTCATGAACGAAGCCATACACTCCTCTGTACAAGCCTCAATTGTTTCATAAACGTAAAGATCCTCAGATACCCATACACCATGTACTGCATCTTCTACAACCCTTCTAGAAGATCCATCTGAGAGGTCCAAGACCCAAACTTCAGGTGAAGTACTGCTCATATCTACTGTATACAAAACCTTCTCTGTCCCTTGTAACACATACGGGTCGAATGCTGATTGTCCAACTGGTGTTACAGATACTGCTTCATTAGTTCTGAGATCTATAGTCATCAAACCATCTCCAGACTTATAGATCAACCTATCCGTATCTATCCACTCTGGGTGAGTAGAGTTCTCGATCATTATTCTTGAAAGGTCAGAAGTGTCATACACATAGATCGTGAAATCCATCGAACTTCTAAGCGAAGATGTACTTATATCATAGAACCTAGTTCCATCATTATTAAATCGCATTGTTTGATCATCATCCTCGAAGCCACCTCTACCATAAACTTCACCATCCGTAACCTCATCAGCTACTTCAACTGAAACGCCATCCACATAATAAACAGTAAGTACTGTGGTTTCTGCTACATACACATATGTATCAGGATCGAAAAAATCATACTCCATCATGAACTCATCAGGACCAAGCTCACGTACCGTATTAAGAGATCCAGACTCAAGATCGTAGGTATACAGAGCACAACCAAAATCATCGGTGACAGTCTCACAGCTTCCAAAGCCTATTGTTCCAATATCTATCACATCGATCCTCCCTACATTCATTACATCTTCAGAATTATCCACTAGAAGTTGTTCTGCACCTGTGTCGAAATCATATGAGTAAATATCATAATCCTTAATATAAAATAGCATTGTAGGCAGAGGATCTTCTTCGACCACATCATCTACTACCTCTGCATCCTCACCATCAGTAATATCTGTATCGTCATCAATTCCTTCTGGAGATTCGTCTTCTGTAATTTGTTGATCGTTTCCATCATTATCATCAGTATCACGGCTAGTACCAAACCAATACGCTAGAATCCCTATAACGGCGATCAAGATCAGGAAAGTAAGTGCTAACAGTAACTTCGAGATAAATTTGTTACTTTTTTGTACTGTAGTACCTTGAATTTCTGAGGAGGTCTTTTCTGACGAATGGTCGAGATCATTCGCATTGATCTTACCTGTCGAAACTTTGATGTTCGGATCGTTATCTATTGAGGCTTCGGTATCATTGGTCGGTCTTGCTGTATTTGTGGATCGGGGGTTATTTATTTCTGTCGTGCCAATTGTTCCGTTGGTATCGTTAGCATCGGTTGGATCTACTGTGCTGTTCATCTCACTACTTCCGTTTACAGGATCGATACTTTGTGGAAGAGGCTCCTTGCCTTCCAATGGCTTTTGAGCATTACTCTCATCAGATGGAATAGGGGGTGTTTTAGCGGTATCCATAATATCCTCCAAGGTTACCTTAATAGGAAATATTAACATAATTACATCAGGTGTTGTAGCAAGTGACACAAGAATATCTGAATGAAGAAGATGTGATTCCTATTTTTTGTCGGGATGACAGTCGAAATCATTAACTCGATTGACACAAAACACCTTTCCCTAGGAATCTTAGCATCTAATATAGCTCTGAAATAGGAAATAACCGCATATACTCTTGTAGTCATATGTTTACATCTTCAGATCGTACAAAAAACAAGTAAATTCACTAAACTATATAGACAGTCACACGATACAAGAATACACAATGGGCTGGTTTATAGGTGTTGTAAAAACAACCTAACTACATATATAATACATATATCTCATCAGGTAGTAACTTTTCAAGCGATCATATGAAAGATCTAAATAGAGCTATACCAAGTATAGAACTGATCGAAAGATTAGAGAAATTTGCTGACACAAAAGATGAGAACGATATTATCCGCCTCCTGATCCGTACACTTAAAGCATTTCGTAAGTATAACGTTCTCGCATACTATCTTATGATCCTATCAAGGTCTGTTTTTATCGTACTTATATACCTTTCTCTTTATTTCCCAGGGCAGATAAACAGTCAGGTGGTTATACCTTTGGTCTTTCTACTCTTATCAGCTCGAGTTTTTTCACGTCACAAACTTTTATCATACAGAAACAGGTTGAGCAGGATCCTTGAAAATCTTTTTGACAAACTACTTGAGATGATCCTACAAAGATACAAATCCTCACTGGGTGAATATCTCCCACAGTCGCCCAATATCAAAGAGATTTGCAAAGATCTAGTGAATGCAGTGTTAGCAAATACAAATCTTAATAAATCAGAGTCCGTGATAATAGGAAACTCTTCCGCTGTAATAATACTTATCATTTATACAGCTGTTACACACCAACCAGTGCCTTATGAGTTGGGCTTGTTGGTACTCATCCTTTTCATCTTGTACCATATCCTCACACATTATGGGGATAGTTTTACTAATATGAGTATGTTGTTACTTCAAGATATTGACAAGCTAGATTCCCGACTTAAAGACACTAAACCCCTCCTCACAACAACAAGGATCGATCTATATGATTCAGATTATATCGAAGACTCAGAGACATTGATCCGGTTGATATCAAAAATAAATATACTCCATACTACGATAGAAGATCTTATACCATTTGTTTTCATTTTGATCCCTATTCTTGCTGGATCTCAGCTTGCGATCCCTTTGATCGCCTCTATGATTGTTATGAGTTACCTATCCGCTACATTGAGCATTACAAATCTAGAACAGATACATAATGCCCAAAAACGCCTGGAACAGCTAGATGAGCTGGTGGGTTCGATCCGACTTTGTGGTCAAGAGATTAACTCAAGCAAATATCTATCACTCGGCAAGGAGGTCTGTGATCAAAGGATATCTGCAGGTTCGTATGATAGTATGGGGAGCTTTAGAGTTGAAGATCTGAAGTATTTTGTTGGGAGAAATAGTGAAAAATATCAGATCCATGCATCCGAGCTAAAATTCCCCACAAAGAAGATCTCCATCCTACACGCAGGATCTGGTAGCGGAAAATCAGTTCTTGGAAGAGTCATAACCATGAAATATGCAGATTTTACAGCCAAATTTATTGGGAGAGGAAATTTCGATTTTAGATGCTTTGACTCGCTATCCGATGCTCTATCAGTTTTGCATTTCAGCACCCTCAGAAGTATTGAGACCAGCTATAGGAATATTTTGAGCGTTTATCTTTTCGATTCATCGATCCAGAATTCTTTTATTGACAAGATCATTGAACTCTCCGAATCAAGATCATACGAAAACGTACTGAAATATTATGAGGATTACAAAGATTACTATTCATCTGTACTCCACGATCAAAATATTCAAGATATCCTAGATCATAAGGATCGTATAAATCCTAGGGAACTCACGATTAAAAGCAGAACAAAATTGGCAGAGCTGTTCAGAAATATCGAAGGAGGCTTAACAACTGAAGAGTTAATAGGTATTGGTAATCCTTTGTTGAGAATTGGACTAATTGCAGAGTACATAGCCTTTACCCATCTACAAAAGTTCATACCTGAATCAAATCAATTCTTTATGGATGCGATCCTCTCGGAACCACCGATCTCCCAAGGACAAAAAAGGAGGGTACTTTTTGCGATAGATATCTTCCTCAAGGGTGATCTGTATGTAGCTGATGAACTACTTACAAATCTCGATTTTGAATCAGCCAAGGGTATGTTGGATGAGGTTATCAGTTATACAGAAAGATACAACGCTCCTATTTTGGTGCTTGATCAAGAGTTAAACCTTTCTCTGGTGAAATATCTACAGGAGAAAAAGAAGTTAGGAAATATCTATACATTCAAGAAGAGTGGGGATTCAGGTTATGAGATCGTACGAAATCGAATGTTAACCCGCGAGACCTATCATTTGATATCAAGATCAATGACGCAAGACCTCTAATTGATAACAATGCTCACTTCCGTAAGGTCGTTTTTATTACTCACCAGTCCCTCCCGGGCTTGCGTCACGCTTCGAGAGACACAACTTAGACAAACCTTCTCGAGACCATCTAATTTCTGCCACTTTTGCTACGCTGTCGATGTGGACAGCCCGACCAGCAACAAGGTCTACGTTTACCTTTAGATATATCCTCCCCTAACCTGACGATGTGGGACTTTCTTGTTTCTGGTCTTTTCACAATTGTCACCCAACAGATCCATTCGTTACGAGCAAGAGGTGTTAGAGAATTCCATCTTGTCAAAATATCTTGATCAGACAACAACTTCTTTTTTAGATCTTCAGGGACTTTGTGAACTACACCAGTAGATACTTTTATTCCAATCATTTGAAACAATCGTGTGAAATATTTGAATAATAGTATCACGCCACGCTAGTCATATAGAAATGCTAATAATCAACGATGTTTGAGTAGGTAGGTTCAGAAACCAGATGTGTGTTGAATATATGTGTTTACCAAATATTAATCATCTGATTGACCAGAATCGAAGCTTGGAGGACTCCAAGGCTTGTTTTCATCTAATTTTGTTCGTCTCATGGCTTCATCAGCAGGGTCAGTGTTGTGGGGTACTGGTCTTGGCAAATTAGCTTCTGCTGAACTTTGAATACTTTTTGTAAGCTCAATCACATCATGGGGAAGTTTCTCATCAAATCTAAGGTGTCCTGTTCCCTCTGTTGTTGGTGTTTTTGGTGTCATGAGCGACCATCTAAGATTAGATTATAAAATTTACTTCAACTATTTTTTATAGCAAATCTGACAATTTCTGGCAAATCGGGAATGGCACACCACAAATCTTATATTCGATAGGTTCGAAGTGAAATTATCATGCGATTGAGCCGACTCCCTCGGCATGAATGCCGGGGATTCCGGCTAGGGGTGTCATTTTAGGATTGTGAAGAAATGTACCTTTTTACCACCCCCTCTTCTATCTCACCTACTGTTACTGCAAAATAGCCGTCACACCAAAAGCTATCCCCCCATAGAAACTCATCTAGGTCTGGATACTCTTGTTTTAATAATCGACTACTCACACCTTTAATCTTATGCATTACCGATGATAAACTCTCTCGTGGTTTAATTTGGATTAACATATGAACATGATCAGTCTTGATTGCTAATTCCTCTATCCACCATTTATTTAGTTTACAACCTTCATACAATATCTCTGTTATGCGTGTTGATATATCCTTACGAAGGATGTTCTTTCTCCTTTTGGGTATCCAGACTACATGATACCGAAGTCTGTGTTTTGTGTGAGATCCGCTCCAATATTTCTTCACATCCTAATTATGACACTTCGCTCAGACGCCCTCAACAATGCTACGCCTTGTTGTGGATCAGTTCGCTTCATCCCCAGTCTTAAAAGACTTGGGGTATTCGCGTCGACTCAATAATTTGGTCTCCCATGCCAGAGGACCCTTTCATCATTATCAAGAAAATCATTAACTGTCTTCATGTCACGATCCATAATTTACAACGACTAACATCCAACCATTGAACCCATTTATCCAGGCCAATTTCAGAGATATTCGTAAATATCTGGATATCAACATAGTATCATTTCATACACCAACTTGAAATATCATAAGTCACTTTACGAGCCTTACGAAAAGCTGTTAGATCAAAACGTCACAGATTCTCTTTCAGGGTGCCATATTCTTTTCTGGAAGGCCACACCTGTCCTGCTTCCTGCTTGATCATGCCTCCATAGATCTTTGCATTAGGTCTTAACTTCAGTTTTTCGGATAATTCCTTAAGATGCAAGAAAAATGTGTTTTCTGCTTCTTCACTAATTTCAAAATCATATCCTACATAAAAATAAATATCCCCTTTATCATCAACAGCTCCTCGCACTAATGAATTCATTAATTCATCATGTTCTCTTGAGATCCAACCCTCTCTTTCAAACCATACAGCATGAGAATACGGTACTTTTGCTTTTGCAATATGCAGTTTATTTTCATAGATACAAAACATCCTCCTACTTCTATGAAAAGCCACAGTTTTTTCATCTTCTGAAAAACCATATTTTTTATCAAATTCATCCATAGTTAACCTAAATAGTAAAAACTTATTATGAATATCTACACTTGTATTTGTTATTGTGTAATTACTTCAAGTCTGACGATGTGTTTATTATACAATCTTGATCTTTTTTAAGATATTTTTTAAGTTTGTAGTATATTCCAAGTTTCTGTACAGCCGTTTGTTATACACACATCAAATTTGCATTATACGATCAGGGATAGACTAGATATTCCCATAATAACTTCCATCTATCGAGCATGATACTTGGATCAACATGTGAGGCTGGATGAAAGTTAGGTATTATGACTGCACCATTTTGTTCGATAACTCCACTCCCTAATTTACTGATCTTTTCAGTCAAACTTTTCCCCTCCAATTTCAGGTCGTAATATCTTTCAACTTGGATCAATGCGAGTTCGCCTAGTGGCATAATTATCATCGGTTCAATTATTTCTATTTGTCTCATTAAATATTCATACGAATTTTCTGTTTTTTGTAATTCATATTCACTTACCGGTTATTAATCTTCAAACCATCCTATTGTACAAATTATTCCAAGAACACGAAATGCAAATTTAACGCAATAAATACAATATACACACAAAATCCTACTACTCAACTTTTTCAGTAGGATCTTGATCACAATTTCTTTCGGATGGTTGATGAACGTGATTTCACCTGTCCCGACTATAAGTTAGCGGGATGGCGGAGAGACAGGGATTCGAACCCTGGGTACGCTTGCGCGTACAACGGTTTTCAAGACCGTCCCTTTCGACCGCTCAGGCATCTCTCCAATACTTGAGGATTATATCACACACTTGCCAGATCTTAATGCGCATCATAATACATAGGGCTATACCCGGCACTCAATCGAGTGAAAAGATGCTTGAAACAATTTACAAGATCACCAGAAACTGGAAGCTCCCAAAACTGCAATTAATTTTCAATCAGGTACACCATTTCCAAAAACACCTCGGATCACCTCATCAAGAGCCATTTCTCTGATCTCGAGATCTTCTATAGGCATACTCTGAAGGATCGAGGTCGAAACCTTTGAGATGTCATCCCTAGGAACACTGATAATTACCTGATGATTTGAATATTCAATGATCTGACCATATTTCTTCAAGTCAGATCGATTTACCTTCTTAGTCACAACAAAACTAATATTCTTATTAGTCGCATATTTCTTAACCAATTTATCAAGACCTCCATCGTACACCAACTCACCTTTGTCGATCATGATCACTCGCTTGCACAGCTCCTTCACATCCTCCATATAATGACTTGTGAGTATGATCGTTGTTTTAAATTCCTGATTGAATTCCTTAAAGAAACCTCTAAGTTTTTTCTGCATCAAGACGTCCAATCCTATCGTTGGTTCATCAAGGAACAGAACCTTCGGAGCATGTAATAGAGCTGCTATTAGTTCACATTTCATGCGCTGACCTAATGAAAGCTTACGAACTTGAACTTCGATGATATCCTCTATCTCTAATAGTTCTACTAATTTACTCAATCTTTCTCGGAAAACATCCTCTGGGATCTCATAGATCTCCTTATTCAACAAAAAAGAATCTATCGCGGGTAGATCCCACCACAACTGATTCTTCTGCCCCATTACCAAAGATATTTGTTTTAAGAAATCTCTCTTCCTATCCCACGGTGTGTAACCGAGCACATTCACTACACCATCTGTAGGATATAACAATCCAGAGAGACATTTCAAAGTAGTCGTTTTGCCAGCACCATTAGGTCCGATGAATCCTACAAGCTCCCCCTGCTCGATATCAAACGAGATGTTCTTGACAGCTTCTATATCATACGACTCACGGTGAAACAGAGATCTTACAGAACCCAACAACCCCGGTTGCTTTTTATACTGTTTGAAATTCTTAGTTAGATTGAATACCGAAATTGTTCTCTCTTTCATACTATTCATATTCTACATCATTTGGTAAATTTCTGTCCTATATTATGTCATGTCGTAATTATCATGACCACGGATGACACAGATTTTAAACAGAAAAAGACAGTTTTCTCTTTTTCACCGACTGTATAGACACTTTTTCCAATAGTAATGATAAGTGAACTAGCAAATCATTCAGCAGGATTGAGTAATTAGAAATTTGGACTGATTGCAAGGGGCGAATTGTAGGATCGTGGTGTGTATAAATCGTGGTGTCTACAGATCGTGGATTGCACAACTAGCATGTTGCACTGAAGGCGTGTTATAGGAACGCTATTTACACTGTCGTGGATTGCACAACTAGCATGTTGCACTGATCGCGTGTTATACATCGCAAATACAAGCAACTACCTCCCCTAATAACCCAATATCCAAAAACAAAACCCCTGATCAGATCGACCAGGGGTTATCCAAGAACAAGATCACAATCTGATCACTGATCCATTGTTTCATCAACCATTGTGTCAGGGACCTCTTCAGTCATTGTGTACTCAAATCCCTTCAACATTGCCTCTAATGTTGGTGTGAGATCATCTTCTCCCTCTACACAAGCATCACCAGCTGGCATAGCGTATAGATCTCCGATCTGACCATCAACTATGAAGAAGTAATGTGTCATAGTATCTTCATCGACCAACATATAAGCATCTTCCCCCAGTACCTGATAATCAAGCATTTCTGCTGTCTGATCAGGATAATTGATCTCAAGCCACTCTGATAATGTACCTTCGTATTCGGCATACATGAGTGTTGCCGAAAGCTCGCATGAAGTTCCTTCAAACGTAAACATAGTAGAACCGGTCTCAGTATTTTCACTCACTTGAGGATCGGCTAGAACTCCTAAAGCCTCATCAGCTACAAGGTAAAACCCTATTCCTCTTACTGTATCGGTATAACTCTTCATACTTTCCTCTTGTGTCCCATCTTCCATATTTTCATCATCTACCACTTCCTTATCCTGATCATCACTACCCTTGAAAGGTTCACACTTGTTTGTGTAGTAGTCTAGACACATCTGATAATCTGCAGCTCCGCCAGTCTGAATCAGTGTAGGTGGTGCTGGGATAAATTGATCATTGTACTGGTTATATAACAGCATCCCCAAACCCACTAGGTTGACGACTAGTAGCATTAGAACGATGATCTGATACACTCGAACCTCAGGAAGTACCCGATCCATATCGTTCAATTTCTTAATAACTCCCATAATGAACAAATTTAACTAAAATTAGAATCTATAGCTACATAGTAGACAATTAGTTTATGAATCGCAATTATTGATGGAGCTTATAGGCTTTGAAGAGAGGGTAGTTTCAGTTATATACTACTATATAGATAGAAGTTTATACTTGAAAATTACGAATAGTATCTACGAAAGAACCTTTTTTGTAGTCTTGAAACTCACTTTGGCAACTTGAGAAAGTTCATCAGCGCCATATCTATCTACGAAAGCCTTCGCCACATGGATCACATTTGTAGCACCTTTGGGGATGTCCATATCATACTTTTTCTCCATCTGATCCCATTCTCTTAAGAAGAATGCTCGAGCTATAACCGAAGCTGTAGCTACACTAGGATCTGATTCACCTTTATGAAACTGTTCCACAGGATATCGCTTGACCACATCAGAAAGCTCATTAGTGAGACGTTTAGATGATGCAGAGAACTGGTCTATAACGACCTTCTCCAAAGGTCTCTTTTCATTTTCTACCCTCAAGATCGTTCTGCTAAGAACCGTATCGTGTAACTTTGCCAACATCACAGCAACATTCTTGGTACGTAAATGTTGAAAATTGTATTCAGAGGGATGTAGCACTTCAACTTCGTATATGAGCAGATCCTTGATCTGCGAGAATATATCCAAGATCTTTATATCTGTGAGTTTTTTTGAATCAGTTATACCGATCTCATTTAGATGATCAATAGCCATCTCATCAACATAGCATGCCGCCACTACCATTGGTCCGAAGTAATCTCCCTTCCCTACTTCGTCAGATCCGATACGAGGGGTCCAGTTCTGATAGTTCGAGGTGTGTGTCGTTGGATCAGAAGAATATGTGCCTGATCTGGCTCTCTGAACAACATTATTTCCTCCTATAGTGGTGTCGGTCAGCTCCTGTCCGTTTCGGTTTATCGTGGTGGCAGGATTACTTTCTTTTCCAATCTCAGATACATGTACACCAGAGATACCGCTCAATATCCCTACAGCTTTGTCGATACTTTTTCCTTGTACTACAATTTTTCCGCTTGTATACGCTATTACTGTGCAATTAGTCATGATAAATCGTGCCTGTTCATAAGGAGACCTAAGAGAGGTTTCTTCCAATCCCCCCTTCCTTAACCTATCGAGTACACTCGGAAGTTGTCGCTTGTCTACGGATATACTTACTGTTTTCTGCATTATATCTCAATGTGACGAATTGATATCATTTACTTTCCAACCATCAAAAATATTGTAGATACTTAAATCTCTCAGCAACTTGGTTGTACGATCAGCGAAATTCTTTTTGAATTAAGATGATCGTACGATCAAGATCAGTATGATCATACAATATTAACCATTACCCAAGATGACTCAAGATCCCTTTTGATCGATCATCTACAGTACGATCTTTCGAACATCTTGACCATTCACCCCATCTAAAACCTCGTATCCCATCTCCTTAAGCCTATCGCGCAAATCATCGGATCTTTGATAATCCTTCTCTGCTCGTGCCTTTGCCCTCTGATCTACCAGGTCTTGCACCTCGGATGGAAGATCTTTTTCAAGAGCTTTTTCGATAGATTCCCTCAATCTCAATCCCAATACACGATCGAATTCTAATATTGTCCGTACCTTGTCGCTATCTTTGCTCTCAGAACCTAGAAGTTCTGATATTACGGCCAATGCTGATGATACATTCAGATCATCCATTAAAGATTCCCTAAATCTCTCATCGTATGCTTTGAGAATATCCCCTTCGTCAAGACTCTCTGATCCCCTAACAAGCGAGAGGATCTTATCTATCAAGCTCTTTCTGGCATTTTTAGCGCTTTCCAACCCATCTTCACTAAAGCGGATCGGTTGTCTGTAATGAATAGACATAAAGTAATATCGAAGATCCAAAGGGTCGTATCCTTTTTCCCGAAGTTCGACTAGGGTGAAAGCATTGCCTTTACTTTTGGAAAACTTATCACCTTCTTTGTTTGTCAGAAATTCGTTGTGCAACCAGAATCTCACAACCTCATGTCCGTATGCACCGATATTCTGAGCTCTCTCATTTGTATGATGGACTGATATATGATCAACGCCTCCAGTATGGATGTCTATATACTCCCCCAGGTATTTACAACCCATTGCACTACACTCGATATGCCATCCAGGAAAGCCATCTCCCCATGGACTTTCCCAATGTTGAAGATGTTTCGCATATTTTCCTGTACGTTTCATCCATAGTACAAAATCGGCAGGGTTTTTCTTATTGGGATCTACTATAACTTCATCACGGACTCCGACCAACTTATCCGAAAGTACCTGACGACTAAGCTTTGTATAATCTGGTAGTTTTGTGACATCAAAATACAATGCTTGTTCTGTTTCGTATGTAAACCCATTTACCTCTATCATTTTATTATGTGCGATCATATCCTCGATATGAAGAGTTGCCCTTGCCCATCCATGATCCTTGGTTTCGTCTGGTGTCATATCTAGCCTGGTTTGACTACCATCAGGCTGTAGGTAGTTCATCGAGTAGAAATCCTGCGTCACTGTATTTATGAAATGATCCGAGATCTCTTGTGGTGTTTTTCCTTCTGATCTTGCAGTATTCTCGATCTTATCATCTCCAAAATCCTCATCCTCGGTCATATGACCGACATCTGTGAAATTCACCACCCTATCAACATCATAACCGAGATACAGAAGAGTACGATGTAAGATATCCCAGTTTGCATAAGCTCTAATATTTCCTAACTGCATCCGCCAATACACTGTTGGTCCACAGTTGTACATACGAACTAAATTCTTCTCGTGAGGTACGAACAGCTCCTTCTCTCTGGTGAGTGTGTTGTACAGCTTTAGCGCCATATTACTACTGTGAAAAAATTACTTATACGATTGTATTAGTATTTGTAGAATGTGTCCAACCTATAAATGGTATAATAGATCCTACAACATTTTATTCACACATTAAGAAAAAAGCCATTTCCACTGAGCTAGCACCATTAGCTACTGGTCCATTCTCTCAAGCAGTTGATGCAAAGGGACTCGTATTCACATCGGGACAGATCCATCTCACTCCATCAGGTGAGCTATTAGAAGGAACTATACAAGAGAAAACTCATCAAGTCCTGAAAAATTTACAGAACATCTTGGATGCAACCAGATGTACTTTCGCAGATGTAGTGAAGGTGAGTATCTATGTCACAGATATGTCCAATTATGCCAGTATCAACGAAGTATATGCTACCTATTTCAAAGCACCTTTTCCTGCTAGAGAGATCATCTGCGTTAGATCGCTACCACTTGGGGCAGATCTAGAGATCAGTATGATCGCGGTAAAGAAAACCTAGAGGTAAGATACTGTTTTTTTGAATTTTGATCGTGGATTTTTGGTTGACGGGTTGGGGTTTGGTTGATGGGTTGGGGTTGGATGGCTCTGCTTTAATGCTATGTGCGGATCATTGCCAAGGTTTGATCATTGCTCATTCGGAGTTAAACAGCTCGCCTACCCTCTAATGCTCTTAGTAAAGTCGTACGGTCAGCATATTCAAGATCTGCCCCAGTCGGAAGACCCATCGCCAATCTTGTGACCTGGATGTCATCAGAGATATTTCGTATAGCTTCATGTATAAAACTAGCTGTTGCTTCTCCTTCAAGGCTAGGGTTTGTTGCAATTATAACTTCCAGCTGTTTATGTTCCTCATAAAGCTGGTTTATCCTTCTGGTCATCTGTGCCATACGCAATTCCTCAGGTCCTATCCCATCTGCAGGAGAGATCACCCCTCCAAGCACAAAATACAACCCATTGAAGATACCGGCTTTTTCGAATGCAACAACATCTAATGGCTCTTCAACAATACAGATCTTATGAGAATCCCTCAATGGTGTACTACAGATCTCACATTCTGAGGTTTCAGAAACATTAAAGCACTTCTGACAAAAGACGACTTTCTGATCCATTTCGATCAGTGCTTCTGCTAATGCTGAGGCGTCTTTATTGGGAGATCTCAGATAGTGATATGCCATTCGGGCTGCCGACTTGGGACCAACACCGGGGAGCTTTTCGAATTCCTCTATGACTTTTTCTACTGCCTTTGTCATCCCGCTAACTTATAGCCTGAAGTTATATGCAATGATGATCCACACACCCTACTCTGCTTAAAGGATTTGAGGTGTCGGATAAAAAGGAAGCTATCCTCCGAGCATACCTCGTAAACTGTCGAGGTCCATATCCTTCATCATCTCTTTCTGAAGCTTCTTCTGGTAATCTTTAAAGGCTTGGGACATACCTGTTTTTAGAGTTTCAAACTCTTCAGGGGACAACAACGAATCATCGATATTGATATCTACGAACTCTTGTGCTGCATTCATGTGCAGTCTTACCCTACCGTCTTTTGATTCTCCTGAGAGAACCTTCTCACGGAGCTTCTTTTGCATTGCTTTTGCTTCTCTCTGCATCTTATAAAGATCCTTTACGTTTGATAAGGGATTTGCCATTTGTGTAATTATATTTAATTAAGGAATTAACACCATGCGATTTTAGCAGTAATAATCGATCGATGCTATATCATTCAACCGATAACTTTAATATCGGCAACGAATAATTCATTGAGCCGACTCTTTCGTCATAGATGCCGAGGATACCGGCTAGAGGTGTCAAGTTAGGATTATGACATTTCGCTCAAACGCCCACAACAAAGCTTCGCAATGTTATGGATAGGTATGCTTCATCCCCAGTCTTGAAAGACATGGTGTATTCGCATCGGCTCAATGAATGGATTGCTCTGTGCCTACAGATCAGCAAATATCGCCTCGACCTTCTTACTGATACGCCTCTTTTTGGCTGGTTCTGCTTTGGATTGCGGAGAGGTGCTTTCCTGTTTGGAAGCGGCAGTTGTTGAGCTAGGTGGGGTAACCACTGCATTGGCAGAATTCTGAATACTCTTTAACACCACATCTGCACTGGATGGCTTTTTACGTTGTATGGACTCATTTACTTTGCACCTTACAGCTATCGTTGAGCCTACAACCTCCTTGAAAACCTCGTTTAAAGCCTCTCGACTTCTTGGTGCCTCTATCCGATCCTTATGAAATTCAAAGGGGACTTCAAGCAGAAGATATCCGCCTTCACTCCCTGCTACTTTTGCAGCTTTCAAAAATGCATAAAGATGACCATTGAATCTCTGGATATTCTTAGTGATTTCTCCCCATTTCTGTTCGATCAGTGCAGGGTCAAAACTATCATTGCTTCTCTGAGCACTTCCAGTTCCATGATCGTTTGTATCAGACCCAATAGAACCATCCTCTTTTTTACTGTGGCCCTTGTCAGCTCGAGTTTGTGGTTGCTCTGTTGTCGATTTCACATCATGTTTCTCTGATTGCTGTGCATCATGTTCTACTGATGGCTTTTCATCTTGGTCTTGTGTCTGCTTGTCAGACAATTTTTCATCGTTATCCCTTCCTTTCTTTTGACCTACTCTTGTATCGACTTTTTGGACTTCCTCCGATCCTTGATCCTCATCTTGTATCTGAACTTGATTTAGAGCTGATTTCGAGCCTTTCTGACCGCTTTGTGTTTGATCTTTGTCAGAAGCTGATCTCAGGTCTTTCTCCGAGGCTGACTTCTGATCCGATCTTTTATTTACCCCGTTCTTCGGAGGGATTTGGGGTGAAGTTGGGGAAGCAGTGCTTCTTGTCGTTCCCGATCTGCTCACAAACATTTCTGCAACAACCATCTCCAGGATAAGAGCAGGCAGGGGGGCAGTTCTAAGTTTCCTGTCAGCTTCTATAAAAAGATTCATCATCTGAAGGATCTCTCTAGTATCTAATGATTCTGCAAATGAGTATTCTCCATCCTCTTTTCCACTTAACTTCAATACTAGGATCTCACGAAGGGCAATTAGTACGAATTTTACGAACTGCTGAAGATTGACACCTTTGGAATCTAGCTCATTGATCAACGCAATACACTCAACGGTTTCATTCATTGTTAATTTCTCAAGCAGGTAGTAGACCATCGTTGAGTCAGGGATCCCCAATATCCTGCGTACTTCAGTATCACTCACCTCTTTTGGCTTCTTGCTCTCGGCTTGACCACTTACCACCACATCCAACAAAGATAGTGCATCACGATAACTACCATTAGCATTCTGAACAAGCAGAGCCAAAGCCTGATCAGCCAATTTCACACCCTCATTATCCGCTGCCTTTCGGATAACAGCCTCAACTTCAAGATCTGTCCCCAGATGGAAATCATATCTCTGACACCTAGACAGGATCGTAGCGGGTAGCTTATGTACATCGGTCGTTGCAAGGATGAATACTACATGTGGAGGCGGTTCCTCGAGAGTTTTGAGTAGTGCATTAAATGCTTCTGTTGTGAGCATATGCACTTCATCGATTATGTAAACCTTGTATCGACCCTCTGAAGGTGCATATTCTATACGTTCCTTCAACTCTCGTATCTGATCTATCCCTCTATTTGAAGCAGCATCGATCTCTATCAGATCAAGAAATGTCCCTGATGTGACGGCCTTACATGCCTCACATTTATTACATGGGTTACCGTCCTTGCTTAGATCTGTGCAATTCAGTGCTTTAGCCAAGATCCTTGCCGTACTGGTCTTACCTGTACCTCTCGAACCGACCATAAGATAAGCATGTGAGATCATGCCAGAACGAACAGCATTTTTCAGAATGTCGGTAATATGAGCTTGACCGATCAATTCATCAAAGGTTTGTGACCTGTATTTTCTATATAGAACTTCTGCCATGTTGATTCATAATATAACTACTTGCTTAGTATTACTAAAATTTTAATGAATATGCATATTATGCCTATAGAAATACGATAGTAGAGGGTGCTTATATATCTACTTCTAGTAGAAGGGTGTCTACTCTGGGAGGGGGTCAAGTGTATCAAGTATTTCAAAGTACAGAATGACAATTGATATTGATTAACAATAAGTGCTATCGTTTAGTGGGCAGATTACCCTCTAAAATACTGGTATTAGCAAAATAGACATCAGTAACATAAAAATGATTTCGGGAATTCTCTCTAAGACGATACGTATCAGACGGTTTCCAGTAATCGTTTGGGTATTTATTACTTTTCTTTGAGAAGCTCTTTCTCAAACTCACATCTAGAAGGTTGAAGACGACTGATTCTACCAATAGTATCAATATATCAGGGGACAAAGGCGAAGGTTGGACTGATAGCAACTTAGTACCATTTCCAGTTTTTTCTAACTTCTTACAACTTTGTTGCATCCCTCAATTGGTACTTCTGCACAATCCCTAAAGATTAAATCGGGAGAAAGTATGATCAATCCTATGCAGATAGATCTTTTTTCGATACACCAAAGCTTCGCTGTAGACCTAGTGGTTGTTTGCATCTTAATTCGATTTGATCTGCGACTTTCAAAAAACTCATCATTCTACTATACAAAGTTATTTGGTCAGGAGTGAATTTGTCCCCCAAGTCTGCCACTTGTAGTCCTTGTAGTAATTCTTTTCTGTATGATTTGTAACCTGGGTCTTGTCTCATCGCTTGAGCAGTGTGCCTCAATACTTGTAATGCAGCAGAAGTCGACCTAGTATTTTGTTTGTCTTGATGTTCATTGAGATATAATTCCATAGTCAATCCATGGCTCCCTGATTTTACACGTCTAGTATCAGTGATCAACCTACCCATACCATCCTTTGCGAGATCGATATACGATACATTGTTTAAGTCAACTCTTCCATCTAATGGAACTCTCACTCCAGTAACAAAACGTGTCCTTTCTTCATTACCATGTGCAGAAGTACGGGGTGGCACTACTTCATCGTTTGAAACCACCGTTGCTTCTGTTTCGGTTATCAAAACACCTTGTCCACCAGATATAACGGTTACATCTGGTACATCGTTTCGATCTTCTTTCTTATGGATTGAAAACTGATAAGGGAGGAGAGCATACTCAACTTCGTATAAACGATCTGGTTCGGGCGCTTCTTCATAAACCCTAGTATTTTCTACGTCCGGAATTGTTACTCCACCACTTACGAGCGAATTTAACATCATAATGGTCACAGATAAATTATCATGGTTCTTTACTAACTTAGAGATATTCTCTCCTAAACTCTGTTACCAGAGTATCATAAATTTATCTTCAGTGATAGCTCCTCCATTCAGATTCTGATGAAGCCGCTCCCACGACCTTACGGTCGGGGTTTCGGCTATTCAAACAAAGTTTGTCCTGAATCTTCTTGACCCTGACGGATAATATATTTCCGAATTACAGACTCATTTGCTCCCACTGTTGTTACAAAATATCCCTCTGACCAAATGGAATCAGTTCCCCAATACACTTGCTTCAAGAACGGGAATTTTTGCTTCAAACCTACTGC